>DATNKH010000541.1:0-9762 GCA_035603475.1 Thermoanaerobaculia bacterium | reverse complement strand
CCGACCCGCGCGGGCCCGAGCACGAAGTCCAGGTCGGGCACCCGTCTCAGGGCCCTCTCCCCTTCCTGCTGCGCGACACAGCCGCACAGGCCGATGAGCAGCCCGCGGCGCGTCTCCTTGAGCAGCCGGTACTCGCCGAGGCGCGAGTAGACCTTCTGTTCGGCCTTGTCCCGCACGCTGCACGAGTTGAGCAGGATGAGGTCCGCGTCCTCCGGGTCGCGCGTCGGCAGCACGCCCTGCTGCATGAGCTGGCCGGCCATGCGCTGGCTGTCCAGCTCGTTCATCTGGCAGCCCCAGGTCTCGATGAAGGCGCGGCGCGCCGGCGCGGGCCGGACGCCATTGCTGCCGGCGGTGCCGCTCATGGACCGTTGTCTTTGTAGATCGGGGTCTCGATCGGCTGGGTCGGATCGACCGGCTTCTCTTCCTTCGGCTCCAGGTCGATTCCTTCTCGCAGCCACCCCGGCAGCGCGCCGGCGATGCGCCCCTCGTCCAGGAAGTCCGTCAGCTCCTTCTTCGCCGCCTGGACGGCGGCGCGGCTCGCGTGCAGCTCGTCGAGCGCGTGGTCCCATGCCGGCTTGATCTGGCCGTCCCGCACGTAAGGATCGTCCTGGGCGTAGAAGCGGCGCCGCAGCAGCCCGATGTCCTCCTCGAGCTCCTTGATGCGGTCGGACGCCTTGCGCCACCGCTGGCGGATCTCGAGCGCTCTCCCCCGCCAGTACTTCTCGTCCCGGACGAGCGCCGCGGTCACAGCAGGCGGCGCCGTCCCGGCGGTGGCTGCAGGTGACTGGGAGGCTGGGACCGGCGCCGGGGCGGCCTTCTTCTTTGGCTCGGCGACGGTGAGCTGGCCTCCCTTTGCATAGCGATGAATTGTCTTATTATTAATTATGATGCGCGGAGGAGTCGCCTCCGCCTTGCGCTCCTTTTCGGCCTTGGCCGCCTCGGCCAGGGTCAACTGGGATTCCGGATCGAAGTCCGGCGTATCGACCACGATGACGGACGGATCGGCTGCCTTGGCGGCACCTGCCGCGGCCGCACCCGGGGCACCAGCCGTGGCAGGACCGCTCGTGGTGACCACGGGCGGCAGCGGAGCCACCGGAGCTCTCGCTGCGGATGCTGCCGCCGAAGTAGCCGGACCCGAGGTGGCAGCCGCGGCAGGCGCCGTGCCAGTCGGCGCGGGCCTGGGCTCGGCCTCGCTGCCGTGCGGCGCTCCGCTGGGTGCGGGTGCGGACTTCTGGCTGGAGCTGGAGGGCGCCGCACGGTCCGCCTGGCCAGCCGGCGTGTGGGTCGAGGGCGCGCCCGAGCAGCCCAGGAGTGCCAGGCCGCCGATGGCGATGATTGCCGGCAGCGCGATGGTCGCCGCCACCGCCGGGAGGATTGCACCGAAGCCTGCGGCTACGACGACCGGCATCGAGGATCGGGACGACGCGCCAGCCACTATCCGCTCGCGCACTGCCCGCGCGCTCCTGCCCCCAAAACCAAGCTTCATCGCCAGATCAGGATAACCTAAACCGCGCCCGAAGGCACCATCGCGGCCGCGAAGAAGCTCTCGACGTGCTGCTGCACCTCGCCGGCGGTGCTGTAGCCCATGCAGCGGTCCGCCAGCTCGGCCAGCTCGGCCGCGGACATGCGTCGCAGCCAGGTCTTGATCTCCGGGATGCGCCGCGGGCTCATCGACAGCCGTCGCAACCCCATGCCGATCAGCAGCAGGGCATGGCGGGTGTCGCCGCCCATCTCGCCGCACAGGCCGACGTCGATGCCGGCGACGCGCGCGCTGTCGATGACGTGGCGCAGCATGCGCAGCATCGCCGGGTGCAGCGGCTGGTAGAGGCTCGCCACGTGCTCGTTGTTGCGATCGACCGCCAGCGAGTACTGGATGAGGTCGTTGGTGCCGATCGAGAAGAAATCGACCTCGCGCGCCAGCAGGTCGGCGATGACCGCCGCCGCCGGCACCTCGATCATCACTCCCAGGCGCAGGTCGCGCTGGAACGGCAGGCCCTCGCGCTCCAGCTCGGCCGCCACGTCGGCGGCGAAGGCGCGGAAGCTGCGCAGCTCGTCGAGGGTGCTCACCAGCGGCAGCATCACCCAGAGGTCGCCGAACAGGCCGGCGCGCAGCAGCGCCCGGATCTGGGTGCGGAAGATGTCCGGCCGCGAGAGCGTCAGGCGGATGCCGCGCAGACCCAGCACCGGGTTCTCCTCGTGCGTCTCCATCACCTCGGCCGCCAGCTTCCTGCCGCCCAGGTCGTAGGTCCGGATGACCGCCGGGTGCGGCGCCGCCGACTCAATGAGCTGGCGGTAGATGGCGAGGTGCTCCTCCTCGCTCGGCAGCTCAGGGCTCTTCTCGATGTAGAGGAACTCGCTGCGGTAGAGGCCGACGCCCGCGGCGCCGAAGCAGGTCGCCTCCTCCACCTCCTCGGGCAGGTCGATGTTGGCCATCAACGAGATCGCCACGCCGTCGCGGGTGACCGCCTCGAGCTCCCGCGTCATCATCAGGTCGCGATCGCGGCATTGCAGGTCGAAGCGCCGCGCCCTGTAGCGGTCGATCATCTCGGAGGTCGGGTGCACGATCACGGTACCTTCGTCGCCGTCGACGATCAGCGGCACGTCGTCGGCCAGCTGCTTGGTCAGCCCGGTGAGCCCCGCCACCGCCGGCAGGTTCAGCGAGCGCGCGATGATCGTGGTGTGCGAGGTGCGCCCTCCTGACTCGATGGCGAAGCCGAGCACGTGCTTGCGGCCCAGCCGGATCGCATCGGAAGGCGTCAGGTCGTCGGCGACGATGACCGCGCCGGGCGCCAGCTCGGAGATCTCGCCGCCGGAAGTCCCCTGCAGGCTGCGCAGCAGGTGCCGGGCGACGTCGGCGAGGTCGGCGCCGCGTTCGCGGAGATAGGCGTTGTCCATCTGGGCGAAGCGCCTGTCCAGTTCCTCGGCGGTCTTGTGCACCGCCCACTCGGCGTTGACCCTCTGCTTGCGGATCCGCTCCTCCACGCGACCCAGGAACTTGACGTCCGAGAGCATCAGCAGGTGGGCGTCGAAGATGGCGGCCAGGTCGCCGCCAAGGTCCTCCCCCACCTCGGTGCGCGTCTTGCCGAGATCCTCGCGGGCATTCTCCACAGCTCCGCGGAGGCGCGACACCTCGACGTCCACCTGCTCCTCCTCGATCGGCTGCCGGAAGACGTCCTGCGCCCGGGTCTCGACGATCACCGCGCGGCCGATCGCCACCCCCGCGGAGACCCCCATGCCCTGGAGGACCTGCATCGCGGGGCTCTCCGGCGTCTCCAGCGGCTTCGCCATCAACTCTCCTCTTCGAAACGGTTGGCGATCAAGCCCGACACCGCCTGGATGCACTCGTCCTCGTCCTCGCCCTCGCAGCGGATGGTCAATTGCGTCCCCTGGCTGGCGGCCAGCAGCAGCACGCCGAGAATGCTCTTGGCATCCACCTCCTCGCCGTCCTTGGTCACCGTCACCCGGCTCTGGAAGCGGGCCGCCGTGTTCACCAGCTTGGCGGCGGCGCGCGCGTGCAGGCCGAGCCGGTTGACGATCTCCGCCTCGCGCTCAGTCATGCGGCGTGGCCGTCACCACGTCTACGGGAAGGGTGGCGGCATCGGCGGCATTGTCGCATTTCTTACCTGCCAGGAGATCGCTGGCGAGACAGACGCTCTTCTGGGTCTTGGCTTGCAGCCAGCGAGCCAGCTCCTTCAGGTTGCCCTCCTGCCGCGGCTGGCACGCGAGACGCATGACCATCGGCAGGTTGACCCCGGAGAGGACCTCGACCCGCCCTTCGAGCAGGAACGAGCTGGCGACGTTGCACGGCGTGCTGCCGAACATGTCCGTCAGGATGAGGACCCCGTGGCCGTGGTCCAGGCGTTCGACCGCGGCCCGCACCTCGGCCTTCTGCTTGTCGATGGGCTCGTTCCAATCCAGGCCCAGCGCCTCGAACTCCGGCAGCGGTCCGGCGATCTTCTGGGCGGCGGCCAGCAGCTCGTGCGCCGCACCGCCGTGCGTGAGGATCAAAGTACCGATCATTTGGGTTTCGTGGGACCTTGCGGCCACCCTCCAGTATCAGCAGATTCAGTGCAATGAAAATTCCCCGGGGACTCCCCCGGTGGTAGCTTCAGGTCCCCTTCCCTGTCTCTTCAGGCATCATCACCTCATCTCGCGATGTCGCGGTGGATCAGGCGCACCGGCCAGCCGGCGGCGTCGAGCCGCTTCTCGAGGCGCCCGCAGATCGCCACCGAGCGGTGCCTTCCCCCGGTGCAGCCCACCGCCACCGAGAGGTAGCTGCGATTCTCGCGCCGGTAGCGGGGCAAGAGGAAGGCCAGGAGGTCGGCGAGCCGGCTGATCAGCTCCTCGAAGTCCGGCTGCTGCTCGAGGTACTCGAGCACCTCCGCGTCCTGGCCGGTCTGCTCCCGCAGCCCCGGCACGAAATGCGGGTTGGCCAGGAAGCGGACGTCGAAGAGCAGGTCGGTGCCGACCGGGACGCCATGCTTGAAGCCGAAGCTCACCAGCGAAACCACCATCTCCGGCTCTTCGCCGGCGGCCGCGAAGGCGCGGTACACCTGGGCGCGGGTCTCGTGGATCGACCAGTGGCTGGTGTCGAACACCAGGTCGGCACGCGGCCGCAGGCCGGCGAGCAGCTCGCGCTCGCGCCGGATCCCCGCGATCGCCGGCTGGTCCGGGGCGAGCGGATGCGGGCGCCGCGTCTCCGAGAAGCGCCGCACCAGGACGTCGTCGCTGGCCTCCAGGAAGAGCAGCGTCGGGCGCGCCTGGCTCTGCTGTGGGCACTCGCGGTCGATCTCGGCGATCAGCTTCGGGAACTCCTCGGCGAAGCCCGGCGCCCGCAGGTCGGCCACCACGGCGATCCGCTCGTAGCCGAACACCAGCTCTCCCGGGCGCTCCAGGAACTCGCGCAGGAGCGGCAGCGGCAGGTTGTCGACCGTGTAGTAACCGAGATCCTCGAAGCACTTGGCGACCACGCTCTTGCCGGAGCCCGACAGGCCGGTGATCAACACCAGGCGCAAGCGTTCCGGCGGCAGGGCGCGAGACCTCTCGTCCTCGACGTCGACGGGCCGCTCCGCCGGAGCGCCGGGTTGCCGTTCCCCTGGGAGGCTGGTGGAGCTCATCGTTTCAGCGTGCCGGGACCTTCCGGTTGCGCTCGAGCTCGGCCTCGAGCTTGCGCGCGAACTCGCGCGCCGAATGGTGCCCCTGCAGCTTGAGCACGTGGTTGCGCGCCGCGATCTCCACCAGGATGCCGACGTTGCGCCCCATCGCGACCGGCATGCGGATGTAGGGGCACGGCACGTCCAGGATGTGGAACACCGACTCGTCCAGGCCCAGGCGGTCGTAGGCCTGCCCCGCCTGCCAGTGCTCGAGCTCGATGACCAGGTCGATGGTCTTGCGCTCCCGCACCGAGGCCAGGCCGAAGAGATCCTGGACGTTGATGATGCCGATGCCGCGCAGCTCCATGTGCAGGCGCAGCGGCCCTTCGCTGAAGCCGACCAGCTCGCCGCTGGGATAGCGCTTGACGTAGACCCGGTCGTCGGCGACCAGGCTGTGGCCGCGGCTGATGAGGTCGAGGGCGGACTCGCTCTTGCCGACGCCGCTGTCGCCGATCAGCAGCACGCCGAGACCGTAGATGTCGAGCAGCACGCCGTGCAGGCAGGTGGAGGGCACCAGGTGATCTTCGAGGAAGTAACTGATCGCCTTGATCACGGTCGACGACAGCGCGGTCGACGACAGCACCGGCAGCTCGGAGCGCTGACAGCTTTCGAGGAAACCCGGCAGCGGCGGCAGCCCCTTGGTGATGACGAACACCGGCACCGGCAGGCTGGCGATGACGTCGAAGCGCCGCAGGCGTTCGGTCTCGTCGAGCGTCATCATGTACTCGGTCTCGCTCTCGCCGACGATCTGGACGCGCCCCGGCTTGATGTAGGCGAAGTAGCCGGCGAAGGCGAGGCCGGGCTTCTGCACCCGGGGATGGGTGATGGGGTTGTCGAGGTGCGACTCTCCCGACAGCACGCGCAGGTTGAGGCTGGCGAGCTCCTCGCCCAGCAGCTCGCGCACCCTCACCGGCGCCGGCACGATGGCGGGCGGCGGATTCTGCATTCAGACGCTCTCTTTCAGGAAATCGTAGATGGCGCCGCGGTCTTCCAGGCCCAGCAGGGTCTCGACGTGGCGATCGGTCCGCACCCAGCGCGAGATCCGGGCCAGCGTCTGCAGGTGCTCGGCCGGGCTGTCGTCCGGCGACAGCACCAGGAAGAACAGCGCCACCGGATCGCCGTCGGCGGCGCCGAAGTCGACCGGCGGCCGGGCGATGCCGACCGCCAGGATGCCCTGCTCGAGGCCCTTCAGCTTGCAGTGCGGGATCGCCACCCCGTGGCCGATCCCGGTCGAGCCGAGCTGCTCGCGCTCCAGCAGCGCGCGGAAGAGCGCGCCGGCGTCTTGCACCAGGCCGGTCGCCGCCACCCGCTCCGCCAGCTCCCGCAGCACGCCGCGGCGGTCGGTCGCCGGCAGGTCGAAGAAGATGAGCTCCGGCCGGGTGAGCGGGCCGGCTAACGGCATTGCACACCCCCGGCGCCGGCGCCCGGCGTCGCCCATCCGGTTCGGGTGCAGCATGCCCGCCGGGGCATGGCGTCAGGGCTCGGGGGCGATCAGCCCGTAGTTCTGGTCCTTGCGCCGGAACAGCACGTTCAGGCGATCGGAGTCCGCATCGCGGAACACCACGAAGCCGTGCTCCGCGGTCTCGAGCTCGATCGCCGCCTCGGCGATGGTCATCGGCTTGATGTCGACGTGGGTCGTCTCGACGACGCGCGGCGTGGCGCCGTCGCCGACCGAGGTGCGATCCAGCACCTCCATCGGCCAGCGCGGCCAGCGGTGACCGTTCGTCCGATCGGCGCGGCGGCGCTTGTCGACCAGCTTCTTGCGCGACCGCCGGACCTGCTTCTCGGCCTTGTCCACCGCCAGGTTCACGGCGTCGAGCAGGCTGCCGTCGTTCTCCTCGGTGGCCTTCGCGATGCCCAGCCGGTGGCTGATGTGCAGCTCGGCGATGTGGCGGTGCTTCTCGATGTCGAGCAACACCTTGACCTCGATCGGCTCTTCGACGAACTTCATTACCTTCTGCAGCTTCTGTTCGATGAAGCCGCGCAGGCGGTCGTCCAGGTGCACGTTGCGGCAGGTGTATTCGATCTGCATGGCTGCGTCTCTCATCAGAAGACTTGCTTGCGGTCGGTGGACGAGGGGATGCTGAGCTCGTCGCGGTACTTGGCCACCGTGCGGCGGGCGATCTGGATCCCCTCGCGGTTCAGGATGCGCATCAGCTCGCTGTCGGAGAGCGGGCGCTTGGGGTCCTCCGCCTGGATCATCTGCTCGATCTTGCGCTTCACCGTCAGCGACGAGATGTTCTCGCCGTACTCCCGATCGATGCCGCTGTGGAAGAAGAACTTCATCGGGAAGAGGCCGCGCTGGGTGTGGATGTACTTGTTGGAGACCACCCGGCTCACCGTCGACTCGTGCATGCCGATGTCCTCGGCGACGTCGCGCAGCACCATCGGCCGCAGGTGCTCGATGCCCTTGTCGAGGAAGTCGCGTTGCTGGCGGATGATCGAGGCGGCCACCTTGTAGATGGTCCGCTGGCGCTGGTCGAGGCTCTTGATCAGCCAGACGGCGGAACGGATCTTGTCCTTGATGAACTGCTGGGCCTCGGATTGGCGGCCCTCGGTGCGCATGGTCTGCAGCATGCGGCGGTAGGAGCGGCTGACGCGCAGGCGCGGCAGGCCGTCGTCGTTGAGCTGGATCACGTACTCGTCGCCGACCCGGCGCACGAAGACGTCGGGCTCGATGTAGTGCGGCCGCTCGGTCGAGAACTTGCGGCCGGGATTGGTCTCGAGAGTGCGGATGAGCTCGACCGCCTCCTCGAGGGTCGCCAGCTCGATGCCCAGCTTCCTGGCGACGGCCGGGAACTGGCGGCGCAGGAACAGGTCCCAGGCCTCCTCCACCACCCGCCGCGCCAGGGCGTCGGCCGGCACGGCGCGGAAGTCCATCTGGCGCACCAGGCTCTCGCGGAGGTCGATGCAGGCGATGCCCGGCGGGTCGAAGCTGCGCACCAGCTCGAGCGCCGCCTCGACCTCGTCGAGGCTATACCGGCGAGGGCGGTCGTCGGGGTCGGCGGACTCGCCGGCGATGCCGCCCATCCCGCCAACGCCCGCCATGCCGGCACCCCCGGCGAAGGAGGTCCCCTCGAGGTCGCCCTCCATGCCCGAGGCGTCCTCGGCCCAGTCCGCCGTGCGGTCGCCCATCGCCCGGATCTCCTCCGGCGTGGCGACCAGGAAGCCGTCCGGGTTGAGGTTGCCGATGATCAGCTCCGCGATCTCGCGCTGGCGCGGCTCGACCTCGGCCATGTGCAGCTGCCAGAGGAGGTGGTCGTAGAGGTCGGGCTCGCGGGTGAGGCTGTTCTCGATCGGCGGCTCGTCCCGCTCCTCCGACATGGACGAGTAACCGGAGCCTTCCCAGTAGTCGCCGAAGTAGGCGTCGAGGTCGATGTTCTCCATCGACTCGCCGTGGTTCAGCTCCTCGCCGCCGTTGGTCGCGGCGGCGTCCTTGCGCTCCTCGAACGGCGGCTCCGCCTCCTCCTCCGCCGGGTCGGGGTTGTCGGCGGCTTCCGCCGCCTCCTCCAGCACGGGGTTCTCGACCAGCTCCTGCGTGAGCAGGGTGTCGAGCTCCATGCGGGTCATCTGTAACAGCTTGATCGCCTGTTGCAGCGACGGTGTCATCACCAGTCGCTGCGCCAACTTGAGGGAGAGTTTCTGCTCTAATGCCATGCCGGGGATCGGACCTTACAGGGTGAAGTCTTCGCCGAGGTAGACCTTGCGTACTTGCGGGTCCGTAGAGAGCTCCAGCGGAGTCCCGGCGCGCAAGATCTCGCCATTGTTGATGATATAGGCACGGTCGGTTATTTTCAATGTTTCCCGCACGTTATGGTCGGTGATCAGGATCCCGATGCCCATCGACTTGAGGTGCCGGATGATGCCCTGGATGTCCAGGACGGCAATCGGGTCGATGCCCGCGAAGGGCTCGTCGAGAAGGATATACCACGGGCTGATCACCAGCGCGCGGGCGATCTCCACCCGGCGGCGCTCGCCGCCTGAGAGCGAGTAGCCGCGGTTGCGCCGCACCTTGACCAGGCCGAGGTCGTTGACCAGCTGGTCGATGCGCCGCTCCTGCTCGGCGTGGGCGAGGTCCAGGGTCTCGAAGATGGCGCGCAGGTTGTCCTCGACCGACATGCGCCGGAAGATCGACGGCTCCTGGGGCAGGTAGCTGATGCCGCGCTGGGCGCGCAGGTACATCGGCAGATCGGTGATGTCCTCGTCGCCGAGGAAGACGGTGCCGGCGTCGGGGGCGGTCAGGCCCACCACCATGTAGAACGTCGTGGTCTTGCCGGCGCCGTTGGGGCCGAGCAGGCCGACGATCTCGCCGGGGCCGACCTCGATCGACATCTTGTTGACCACGGCGCGGCCGCGGTACACCTTGCGCAGCCCGTCCGTGTAGAGCCGCTGCGGCTCCTGGTCCTCGGTCACCGCGCCGCCCTCCGGCGGCCGGCCGCCCCGATATCGCCGGTGGCGGATCTTCCCCCGGCCTCTCTTTGGGCGAGGGTCTGACCCGCGATGACGGAGAACTTCGACGCCTCGCCCAAAGTTCGGCCGGGTGAAGATCCGCCGCCAGCAGGCGGGGCGGCAGCGGTCGGAGACCCTGATGGCGCGGGCGAAGCGGGTG
>DATNKH010000540.1:0-3167 GCA_035603475.1 Thermoanaerobaculia bacterium | reverse complement strand
CCCGCCGCGCCCGCCGCCGCCGCCGGTCATCCGCCGCCCGAGCCGGCGCCCTACCCGACCACCACCCGTCCCTACCGGCAGAGCATGGCGGAGCGGCTCTACCTGCCGCTCGTCGGCGGCCTGCTGGTGACCCTCCGGCACTTCCTGCGCAACCTGTTCCACCCGGGCAGGATGCTGACCATCGAGTACCCGGAGGAGCGGCGCAACTACAGCCACCGCTTCCGCGGCCATCACATCCTCACCACCCGCCCCGACGGCTCGGTGCGCTGCGTCGCCTGCTACCTCTGCGCCCAGGCCTGCCCGGCGGAGTGCATCCACATCGAGGCCGCCGAGCACCCGGACGTCAACATCGAGAAGTACCCGGTGGTGTACGAGATCGACATGCTGCGCTGCGTCTTCTGCGGCTACTGCGTCGACGCCTGTCCCGAAGAGGCCATCATCATGAGCAACAACTACGACATGGCCTACTTCAACCGCGACCAGACGATCGTCGGCAAGGCGGACCTGATGAAGCCTTATACCTTCGACGAGGGGCAGCTCGGCTACCGGCCGCGCTACCCCGAGGAGGAAGCGGAGCGGGCGAGGATGCGCCGCGAGGCTTTCTCGCTGGTCGAAGCGGCTCGCCGGGCGCGCGAGGAGCCGCCGGCCCCGCCCCGCCCTCCTGATGGCCCCGCGGGGTAGTGTCCTGGGTTGTTAGGACACTACCTTCCGCCGGGAATACGCCTCCGAGACCGGCAGTTGCGCTAAGATGAAGCGGGATTCCTCCTCGGGCGACATGGCAACGCACAGTCCACCAGCCGGCGATCCCGGCCACGCCGGCGACCCTGGCCCGTCCGGCTCTGCCGCCACTTCCGGCGCCTCCGGCCCCTTCGGTATCTCCGGCGACCCCGCCGACCCTCCGCCGGCGATGGCCCATCACCCGATCGCTCCGGAGCGGCTGGACGACGTCGTGATCCGCTTCGCCGGCGACTCGGGCGACGGCATGCAGCTGACCGGCAGCCAGTTCACCACCACCTCGGCGCTGGTGGGCAACGACCTCTCGACGCTGCCCGACTTCCCGGCGGAGATCCGCGCGCCGGCGGGCACCATGGCGGGGGTCTCCGCGTTCCAGGTGCGCATCGCCGACTACGACATCCACACCCCGGGCGACGCGCCCGACGTGCTGGTCGCGATGAACCCGGCGGCGCTCAAGAAGAACCTGCCCGACCTCAAGCCGAACGGCGTCCTGATCGTCAACAGCGACGAGTTCAACGAGCGCAACTTCGCCCGCGCCGGTTACGCCGCCAACCCGCTCGACGGCCTGAACGGCGGCGCGCTCGAGCGCTACCGCGTGTTCAAGGCCGATCTCGGCACCATGACCCGCCGCGCCCTCGAGGGCACCGGCCTGGACGCCAAGGGCATGGACCGCTGCAAGAACTTCTTCGCTCTCGGCATGGTCTACTGGCTGTTCAGCCGCCCGCTCGACTCGACGATCGCCTGGCTCGAGCGCAGCTTCGCCAAGAAGCCCGGCCTCGCCGACGCCAACATCAAGGCGCTGCGCGCCGGCTGGAACTTCTGCGACATCACCGAGCTGTTCCATCACCGCTACGAGGTGCAGCCGGCGCCGATGCCGCCGGGCCTCTACCGCAACATCCAGGGCAACACCGCGCTCGCCCTGGGACTGATCGCGGCCAGCCGGATGAGCGGCCTGCCGCTGTTCCTGGGCGCCTACCCGATCACCCCGGCTTCTGACGTGCTGCACGAGCTGGCGCGGCACAAGGCTTTCGGCGTCACCACCTTCCAGGCGGAGGACGAGATCGCCGCGGTCTGCGCCGCGATCGGCGCGGCGTTCGGCGGCGCCCTGGGGGTGACCGCCTCGAGCGGCCCCGGCATCGCGCTCAAGGCCGAGGCGATGAACCTGGCGGTGATGGTCGAGCTGCCGCTGATCGTCTGCGACATCCAGCGCGGCGGCCCCTCGACCGGCCTGCCGACCAAGACCGAGCAGGCCGACCTGCTGCAGGTGATGTTCGGGCGGAACAGCGAATCGCCGCTGCCGGTGCTCGCCGCCGCCTCGCCGAAGGACTGCTTCGAGGTCGCTCTCGAGGCGGCGCGCCTGGCTGTCCGGCACATGGTGCCGGTGGTGCTGCTCTCGGACGGCTACATCGCCACCGGCTCGGAGCCCTGGAAGCTGCCGGACGTCGCCAGCCTGCCCGATCTCCGGGTCGACTTCCGCACGGATCCCGCCGGCTTCACGCCCTATCTCCGCGATCCCGAGACGCTGGCGCGCCCCTGGGCCGTCCCCGGCACTCCCGGCCTCGAGCACCGCATCGGCGGCCTCGAGAAGGAGGACGTGACCGGCGATGTCTCCTACGACCCCGCGAACCACGAGCACATGGTGCGGCTGCGCGCCGAGAAGGTGGCCCGGATCGCCCGCGACATCCCCGAGCTGGAGGTGGACGGCGAGCCGTCCGGCCGCTTGCTGGTGCTCGGCTGGGGCTCGACCGCGGGTGCCATCACCGGGGCGGTCAACGCCGCCCGCCGCCAGGGCCGCGAGGTCAGCCGGGCGCACCTGCGCTACCTCAACCCCATGCCGGCGAACCTCGGCGAGGTGCTGGCCCGCTTCGAGCGCGTGCTGGTGCCGGAGATGAACCTCGGCCAGCTGGCGCTGCTGCTGCGCGCCCGCTTCCTCAAGGACGTGATCAGCTTGAGCAAGGTGCAGGGCCGGCCGTTCACGCGCAACGAGATCCTCGACGAGATCGTGCTTCTGCTCGAACATCCGCTGGACCGCCCGCTCGACCAGCCGCTGGCGAACGCGCCCGCGACTGCCCATGACGCCCCTTCCTCGGGGACCGCCCATGTCTCCTGAGACCGCCACCACCCCCGGCGGCCCCGGCGGCCCCGGCGGTCATCCGGCGCTGTCGAAGAAGGACTTCCAGACCGACCAGGAGGTGCGCTGGTGCCCCGGCTGCGGCGACTACGCCATCCTCTCGGCGGTGCAGCAGGTGTTCCCCGAGCTGGGGATCCCGCGCGAGAAGTTCGTGGTGGTGTCGGGGATCGGCTGCTCGAGCCGCTTTCCCTACTACATGAACACCTTCGGCTTCCACTCGATTCACGGCCGCGCGCCGGCGGTGGCTACGGGCTTGAAGCTCGCGCGGCCGGAGCTCGAGGTGTGGATCGCGACCGGCGAC
>DATNKH010000539.1:0-5981 GCA_035603475.1 Thermoanaerobaculia bacterium | reverse complement strand
GCGCGCCGGCGGGCGCCCTGCCGCGCGGCGCCGTCCACGAGGCGGCGCTGCGCGCCACGGTCGAGGAGCTGGCGGCCTGCGGCACCCGGCAGTCGCTGTCGTCGTGGACCGACCCGCGGCGCGGCATCGGCTGTGGCCGCGACCGCGTGCTGGCGCGCTTCGAGGCGATCGCCCGCGCCAGCGGCGGACGCCTGCAGGTGACGATCGACCGCTTCGAGGCGGAGAGCCCGCGCACCGGCGGCAAGCCGGCCCACCTCGAGAACGTGCTGGCGTTCCTGCCCGGCAGCGACCCGGCGCTCGCCCGCACCGTGTTCCTGGTCTCCGGGCACTACGACTCGATGCCCACCTCGGTGGTCGATCCCGTCGCCGACGCGCCGGGAGCCGACGACGACGCCTCGGGCGTGGCGGTCGCTGTCGAAAGCGCCCGCCTGCTCGCCGGCGACCCCGGCAAGCGCTACCGGGCGACGCTGCTCTTCGCCGCGGTCTCCGGCGAGGAGCAGGGCCTGCTCGGCGGCACCCGCCTGCGCGACTACCTGAAGCAGAACGGCTACACCGTCGGCGGCTTCCTCGACAACGACATCGTCGGCGCCGACTTCGCGCCGGGAGGGCCGCACCGGGTGCGCCTGTTCTCGGGCGGCGGCCCGGACGGGGTCGACTCGCCGTCGCGCGACCTGGCGCGGGCGGTCGAGGAGATCGCGGGCCGGGACGCGGTGCGGCTGATCTTCCGCCTCGACCGCCTGGGCCGGGGCGGCGACCACCGCCCCTTCGTCGAAGCCGGCATGCCCGCCGTGCGCTTCACCGAGCCGCTCGAGGACTATGCCCACGAGCATCAGACGCCGCGCGTCGAGGGCGGGCGCGAGTACGGCGACCTGGTGAAGTTCCTCGACTTCTCGTTCCTCGGCGACGTGGCGCGGGTCAATGCCGAGGCGCTGCGGCAGCTGGCGCTGGCGCCCGCGGCGCCCGGCGTGGTGACGGTCGCGGGGGGCGTGACGCCGAGCGCCCACCTGTCGTGGACAGCGTCCCAGGACCCGCAGCGCGCCGGCTTCGAGGTGCTGTGGCGCGAGACCACCGATCCGCGCTGGTCGGTCCTCGAGGCGGTGCCGCCCGGCGCCGTCGGCCGCGATCCCGGCACCGGCGACGTCCAGGTGGTTCTCACCGGCGTCTCGACCGACAACCACTTCTTCGCCGTGCGCGCGGTCGGCGCCGACGGCGCGCGTTCGGTGCCGGTCGCGGCGGTCCTCAAGCCGCCGCCGTCCAAGCCCTAGCGCAGCCGTCTCCCTGCTTCACCTGCGACGCCGAAGCGCCCAGCCAGCCGCACAAAGAATGCACAAAGATCGATAGCGGGCCGCAGGAAGCGGTCCGGCCGCGGGTTCCTCCGTGGAGACGAGTGGTTTCGCTCTTCGCAGGAGGTGCTCCCGTGCTCGAAGGTGCTCCCGCGCCCGCGCGTGGTCTGACCCGCAGGAACCTCTTCACCTCCGGCGCGAGTGCCGGCGCCGCCGCGGCCGCCGGCTCGTCCGGCCTGCCGGCGCCTGACCCCACGGTCTACCTGGTCAACCGGCTCACCTTCGGCCAGCAGCCTGCCGACCTGGCGCGCGCCGCACGGCTCGGCTGGGACGGCTTCATCGAGGAGCAGCTCGAGCCCGAGCAGATCGACGACTCGGCCCTCGACGCCGCCCTCGGCGCCTTCCCGACGCTGGCGATGCGCCCCAGCCGCCTGCTCGCGATGGACAAGAAGACGGTCAGCGAGGCGCTCGCCCAGGCGACCATCCTGCGCGCCATCTACAGCCAGCGGCAGCTGCTCGAGCTGATGGTCGATTTCTGGACCAACCACTTCAACGTCTTCGGCCACGAGAAGCTCGACTTCTGGCTCAAGACGGTGGACGACCGGGAGGTGATCCGCGCCCACGCGCTCGGCAGCTTCGGCGACCTGCTGCGAGCCTCGGCTGCGAGCCCGGCCATGCTGAGCTACCTCGACAACGCCTCGAACACCAAGCGGGGCCCGAACGAGAACTACGCGCGCGAGATGATGGAGCTGCACACGCTGGGCTTGAACGGCGGCCAGACCCAGCAGGACGTCGAGGAGGTGGCGCGCTGCTTCACCGGCTGGACGATCCAGACCACCGGCCCCGAGCGCGGCACCTTCCGGTACAACCCTGCCACCCACGACGACAGCGCCCACATCTTCCTCGGCCAGGGCATCCCGGCGGGGCGGGGCATGGGCCAGGGGCTGCAGGTGCTGGCCATCTGTGCCGGCCATCCGGCCACCGCCGCCCACGTCGCCGGCAAGCTCTGCGTCCGTTTCGTCTCGGACAATCCGTCGCCGGCGCTGGTGGCCGCCGCGGCGGCCACCTTCTCGGCGACCGGCGGCGACATCCGCCAGGTGATGCGCACCATCCTCGGTTCCGCCGACTTCGCCGCCGCCGCCGACCTGAAGCTGCGGCGGCCGTTCGAGGCGGCGGTGGCGGCGGTGCGCGCGCTGGACGCCCAGCTCGGCGACGGCGGCCTCGCGTCGCTGGCCGGCGCGCTGCGGCTGATGGGGCAGCTGCCGTTCAACTGGCAGCCGCCCAACGGCTATCCCGACTCCAACGCCGCCTGGGCGAACACCAACGGCATGCTCAGCCGTTGGAACCTCGGGCTGGCGCTCGGCGCCAACGCGCTCGCCGGGGTGTCCGCCGACTTCACCGTCGCCCAGGGCGCCAGCGCGGCACAGCTCGCCGACCAGTTCGCGGCGCGCCTGCTGGCGCGGCCGCTGCTGGCCGCCGACCGCGGCCAGCTGATCGCCTGGGTCGCGGCCGGCCGGCCGGCGCAGGCACCGCTCCCCGCCGCCCAGGTGCGGGCGAAGCTGCCCGGCCTGATCGCCCTCATCCTGGATTCGCCCTACTTCCAGTGGCGCTGAGCCGGCCAGCCGGCCGAGAGGAGGCCAACGAGACATGAGACCCTTCGACCGCCGGAGCTTCCTCAAAGCGCTGGGCGCGCTGTCCTTGCCCGCCTGGTTCCCGCGGCTGGCCTTCTCCACCGCGCCGGACGGCCCGGGGTCGGCGCAGCGCGACCTCCTGGTCTGCGTCTTCCAGCGCGGCGCCGCCGACGGCCTCAACACCATCGTGCCGGTCGGCGACAGCGCCTACTACGCCAACCGCCCGACCATCGGCATCGCCGAGCCGGCGGGCGGCGGCTCCGGCGGCGGCACCAACCCGGCCATCGACCTCGACGGCTTCTTCGCCCTGCATCCGGCGCTGGCGCCGCTCAAGCCCTTCTACGACGGCAAGGCGCTGGCGGCGGTGCACGCCACGGGCTCCCCCGACCCGACGCACTCGCATTTCCAGGCCATGGACTACATGGAGCGCGGCACCCCGGGCAGCCAGGCGATCTCGACCGGCTGGATCAACCGCCACCTGCAAGCGGCGGCCGCCGCCGGCGACGGCAACGTCTCGCCGTTCCGCGCCGTCGGCTTCGGCACGCTGCTGCAGGCGTCGCTGCGCGGCCCGGTGCCGGCGACCGCCCTGCAGTCGATCGCCGACTTCCACCTGCGGGGCAACGCCGGCGCGGTGCAGACCTTCCAGGCGAGCCTGGCTTCGCTGTACGCGGACACCACCTGGCTGGACGCCCAGGGCGTCGAGACCTTCAATGCCATCAGCGCGCTCGCCGCCGCCAACCCGCTCGCCTACCTGCCGCGGAACGGCGCGCAGTATCCCGACACCGACTTCGGCCTGGCGCTGCGCCAGGTGGCGCAGCTGAGCCGCGCCAGCCTCGGGCTGGAGATCGCCTGCGTCGACGTCGGCGGCTGGGACACCCACCACGCGGAGGGCGGCGCCACCGGCCAGCTGGCGACGCTGCTCGGCGATCTGGCGGACGGCCTGGCGGCGTTCGCGACCGACCTGGGCGACCAGATGCAGCACGTCGTCGTCGTGACGATGAGCGAGTTCGGCCGGCGGGTGCTCGAGAACGCCTCCGGCGGCACCGACCACGGCCACGGCAACAGCATGCTGGTGCTCGGCGGCGGCGTCAACGGCGGCAAGGTCTACGGCACCTGGCCGGGCCTGGCGCCCGACCAGCTGGCCAGCCCGGGCGACCTGCAGGTGACCACCGACTTCCGCACCGTGCTGGCCGAGATCGTCGACCGGCGTCTGCTCAACTCGAACCTCGCCGCCGTCTTCCCGGGGTTCCAGGCTCCCGCGTACCTCGGGATCGTGCAGCCGGCCGGCTGAAGCCACGTTTCCGTCTTCGTCCCCCCTGGCCCGCGCCCGGGGCGGCGAGCCGCGAGGTCGGCGGACCCCGCGGAGTCCCCTCGCCGCACCGGGCCGGGCTCTTTTTGCGCCGGGAGGCAGCGGAGACTGTCCCATCACCTGGCCGGCGCGGAGCGCGTGACAGGCTGACGGTCTGGTAAGATACGGCGACCGCATGATCACCGCGAGGTCGCCGGAGCACGGGCCGCGGATCGCGGGAGAACGACAGGAGAGTGGGATGGCATCCAATCAGGCATCGATGGCCCGGCGGCAGCGCGAGCGTGCGCGGATGCAGCAGGCGCAGGAGAAGCTGGCGAAGCGGGCGGAGCGACGGGAGCAGAAGAAGGTCTCCACGGTGCGGGTCGACAACCCGCTCGAAGACCCGACCATCGACTGGAGCGGCGCGGTGCGCGAGGTGAAGCTCATCGACCCGCCCGACGAAGCGACCCCCGCAGACGACGAACCCGCCTGAGCGCCCGTTCCGGCCGGGTCCAGCTCCCGCCACGGGACCCGGCCACGGGCCGCAGTCACTTCAGGGGACCTCCTCGTCCTTCTCGTCCCCTTCGTCCTTCGCCGGCACGCGGCCCTCGTCGCGGTGGCCGCCCTCGCGGCAGTCATCGCCCGGGCCACGCTGACCCTCGGAGGGCAGCGCATGGACCGTGCGGTAGCGCCCCAGCACCACCTGCCCCGGGGGCAGGCCGCGCGGCTTGCTCACCTCGGCGCAGGTGGTCAGGTGCACGGCGACGCGGCCGCCGCGGCGGGCCTTGGAGTACCTCGCGGCGAGCGCCGCGGCCAGGCGCTCGGTCTCGCGCGGCAGCCGCTCCAGCCCCTCGGGGTTGCGTACCACCACGTGCGATCCGGACTCGGCGGCGACGTGCAGCCAGAAGTCGCGCGGCGCGCCCAGCTGCAGGCTGAGCACGTCGTTGTCGGCGGCGGTGCGCCCCACCAGCACGGTCATGCCGTCCGGCGAGACGAAGCGCCGCGCCACCGACCTGCCGCGCCACAGGCCGGCGTCCGGATCGGGAGGCGGCGGCGGCGCTCGCCTGGACGGCCGGTGCGGACCCATGGCGCGCGAGTATAGGGCGAACGGGACGCCAGGCAGGTAGCGGCAATAAAACCACGCGCCGCCGAGGTTGGGAACCGACGCGGACCGGGCATGGCGCCCGCGGGCCGGCACGGCAGTCGGAGGGTGAAGGCGATGGCGATTGCGATCGGCGAGAGGATTCCGGACGTCAAGCTGAAGACCGTCACCGAGGAAGGGGTTCGCGACGTCTCGACCGCCGAGCTCTTTCGGGGCAAGAAGGCGGTGCTCTTCGGAGTGCCGGGGGCGTTCACCGGGACCTGCTCGACCAAGCACCTGCCCGGGTTCGTCGAGCTGGCGGACGAGATCAAGGCCAGCGGCGTCGACCTGGTGGCCTGCACCGCGGTCAACGACATCCACGTGCTGCGCGCCTGGGGACGGGAGCACGGCACCGGCAACAAGATCGCCCTGCTGGCGGACGGCAACGGCGACCTGGCCCGCGCCCTGGGGCTCGAGGCCGACCTGCGGCCGGCCGGGCTCGGCATCCGCTCGCAGCGCTATGCCGCGATCCTCGAGGACGGGGTGATCCGCAGCCTGGAGACCGACGTGCCGGGCGAGGTCACCGGCAGCGGCGCGGCGGCGGTCTTGAAAGCGTTGCAGGCGCTCTGAGCGGGCGCTCTGAGCCGGCAAGCGCGCGGGTCGGCGGGGGGTCAGCTGGCAGGGGGTGGATCTGGCCC
>DATNKH010000538.1:0-5029 GCA_035603475.1 Thermoanaerobaculia bacterium | reverse complement strand
TCCGTCGGCAGGTTGCTCGCGCTGAAGCCGGTGCTCGACTCGGTGCTGCCGGGAGCCTGCAGGTAGCGGGCCGAGCCGCGGTACTCGTTGGTGCCGCGCTTGGTCACCAGGTTGAGCACGACGCCGCCGGTGGCGATGGTGACGTCCGAGCCGCCGGTCGAGATCTGCATCTCCTCGAAGGCGCCGAAGTCGAAGTAGGAAGGCGTCGAACCGATCGCCGCCATGTCGGTGATCACGACGCCGTCCACCGACCAGATCGACTGGTTCTGGAACGAGCCGGGGCCGGTGTAGGTCGACTGCTGGCCGCTCTCGTTGCCGCCGACGTTGACGCGGTCGACCAGCACGCCCGGGGCGGACTGCAAGATCGTCCAGGGGTCGCGCGCGGTCGGGATCTTCGCCAGGTCGTTCTGGCCGACGGTGGTGCCGGGACGGAACTCCTTCTCGTCGAGCAGCGGGTTGCCGACGACGAATACCTTTTCCGTGAACGGCGTGTTCATGACCACTTCGACGTGAGTATTGTGGCCGACGCTGATCACGATGTCCGGACGCTCGACCGAGTCGAAGCCCTGCAGCTCCGCCTCGAGGTGATAACTCGCGGGAGCGAGGCCCAGGAAACGGAACTCGCCCTGGGCGTTGGTGACCTGGACCTGCGGCGCTTCGCCGGTGTCCAGGGTGACGGTGACGCCGGGCAGCGCGGACCTGCCCGTATCGGTGACCTTGCCGTAGAGATTGCCGGTCTGCAGCTGGGCGAGCGCGGCGCCCGCGCCACCCACCAGCAGCACCGCGGCGACGACCACGTATCGCCGCCATCGATTGTCGATCTTCATCTCTGGACCTCCCTGTCAATTCCATTCGTTGATGGGCACCGCGGCGCTCGCCGCGGACCGGCGACGCGCCCGGCAATAAATCTGGAAGTCAGCAGCAGCCGCGATCTAAAATGAAGGCCGCGCAACACCTCCTTCCGCAGCAGCGAAGAGCCATCCGGCAGCCGCGAGCCGAGAATCGCGACGATTCTCTCGTCGCCTACAACGCAATCCAGGTGCCATGCCCGCTCCGGCGAATGATTCATTGGAAATAAAGGGTTTAGAGCCGGCGGCGGAAAGACGGGGCGGCTGGCTGATCCATTCGCCTGGACCGGAATCCAATCAATATTTTGATAAGTCTTGGCGGCCGTGGCGGCCGCGGCGCCCGCCGCGGTGCTCGTCGGCGGCGACGGACAGTTCCCGGTTCTCGGCCGCGCGCCGGCGATCGCTCAGGGCGATCGTCTAGAATGACTCGATGGTGGCGCTGCTCGACTGCCTCTTGATCTCATTGCAGCTGATCCTGGCCGGCGCCTGGGCGGCGCCGGAGCCTGCCGCCGCGGCGCCGGCAGCGGCAGCGCGGGAACTGGCCGAACTGGAGGAGCTGGAGGACGCCAGTCTGCCACCGCAGCGGGTGCTGGCGGCGGCGCGGGAGCTGATGAAGCAGGTGCCTGCATCGGCAACCGGACGCGGCCTTCCCCTGGACCCTGCCGGGCGGCGGCGGCTGCTGGCCGGGCTCGGCCGCGCGGTGCTCGCCGCCGGCGGCGATGGTGCCGGCGGTGCGGGCGCGCCGGCGCTTGCCGGCCAGCTGGCCGAATACCTTGGCGCCTGGGCCCGCGGGCGCGGGCTCGCGCTGGGCCGTCGCGGCGGCTGGACGGCCACGGAGGTCGCCGAGCTCGCCGCCGAGGACCTGGTCGATCCGGCGCGCTTCGACGACGATGCGGCCTTCCGCCGCTGGGTGCTCGAGCTGCTGCCCGGCGAGCTGGACCCGCAGACCGCGCCGCCGCTGCGCGACGATCTCCTGCTGGCGCTCGAGCGGCTGCCGGCGATCGACTTCGCGGCCGCCGACGCGATCGAGAGCGCCTGGGGCGCGGCGCCGCGGCGCGCCACGGACCGCCTGAGCGCCTTCGGCCGCGAGCCGGCGCGTTTCGACGACGACGCCGACGCCCCCATCGCCGCCTCGGTCTACTCGCTCCCTTCGTCGTTCTTCGACTCGCCGGTGGCGGCCGCGTTCCTCGCCGCGGTGCGGGCGATGGCGCCGGGGCGGGACCTCCTCGTCCTCACCGATCTCCCTTCGCGGCGGCGTCTTGTCGCGTGCTGCGCCAGTCCGCGGCTGCACCTCCTCGAGACCTACGGCAGAGGCTTCTCGCCATGGACCCGTGACCCGATGAGCCTGACGCGGAGGGCGGACGGCGGGGTGATGGTGCTGGTGCGGCCCAACGCGCAGCCGGGGCGCGAGGAGGACGGGTATCTCGGGGCGCAGCTGGTGCGGCAGCTGCCGCCCGCGCTCGACCGCGCCTGGGGCGGGGTGCGCTGGGAGGTGGCGCCGGTGCCCTTCCACAACGGCCAGGTGCTGCTGACGCGGGACGCCGCCTGGATCAGCATCCACAGCCTCGAGCCGCGCATCCTGGCCTTGCTGGGCATCGATCGCGTGCCGGTCGAGAGCTTCGCCACCGCGGCGGGCATCGAGCGCTACTTCGCCGCGGCACGGCAGGCGGCGGCGGAGCTGGTGGCTCTCTATCGGCGCCCGGTGCGCTTCGTCCACCCGCTCCCGCCCGAGGTCATCGGCGACGGCGGCGGCCCTGCCGGCGGCGGCCCCGGCAGCGGCCCCGGCCGCGGCCCTGCCGATGGCAGCGCCGGCAGCGCCAGCTCCGTCACCGCCCGCGGCGACGACGGGCAGCTGGCGGCCAGCCGCGACCTGGTGCTGCGCATGGGAGGCGGCGCCGGCTACGACCTCGATTCGGTGCTGACCCTGCTGCCCGCGGCGCCAGGCCGGCCGGCCGTGGCGCTGGTGGCCAGCCTGGCGGCCGGCCGTGCGCTCCTCGCCGCGCTCACCGCCGAGGATTGGCAGGCTTTGCGCCGCGGCTACGACCTGGCGCCGGCTGGCGGCGAGCTCGCCGCGGCGCTCGGCGCCGCCCAGCAAACCCCCGCCGCGGCACGCCTCGACGGCTTCCTCGATCTGGTCGCCAGGCACCTCGCCAGCCAGGGCTTCAGGGTCGAGCGGCTGCCGCTGCTGACGGTGGCGGTCACGCTGCTGTCCGACCACGAAGGAGTCGCCGGGCGGGAGTTCCTGCTCACCTGGAACAACGTGGTGCTCGAGACCCGCGGCGGCCGCCTCCGCGCCGAGGGCTTCTCCTCCCTACTGCCAGCCGGCGATCGCGAGGCGCGGCGCGCCTTCACGGCGGCGGGCTGCAGCCTCGACCTGCTGCCGGCCCTGGTGCACAGCATCGTCCTCAACGGCGGCTACCGCTGCGCCTCCAACCACCTGCGGGCTAGACCCGGCGCGCGAACGAGAGTCCCCTGACCAAGGGAGGGAGGGGGCGTCCCTACTAGCTCGAGTAAGGGCGCGAGATCACGCATGCGTTGATCCCGCCGATGCCCATCGAGAGCTTCCCGGCGGGGCCTGGCGGAGCCTCGCAGGGACGGTCGAAGACGAAGAGCTGGTGGCGGGTGGCGATCTCGCGGTTGAGCTCGGCGGGATGCAGCGGCGTGGGATAGATGCGGCCACGCTCGTAGCCCAGGTACTGTGCGGTGAGCTCCCAGCCGCCGCCGGCGGACATCCCGTGGCCGAAGGTGCCCTTGCGGGCGGTGACCAGCACCGAGTCGGGCACCAGCGAGCGCAGGGTCTCGACCTCGCGGTCGTCGCCCGGGGTGGCGGTGGCATGGAGGTCCCAGCTGCCGATCTCCTCGGGCCGCACGCTCGCGGCTTCGAGGGCCTGGCGCATCGCGGTGAGCGGGCCCTCGGTCGAAGGAGTGATGATGTGATCGGCGTCGGAGCTCACGCCGACGGCCAGCGGCTCCATGCCCAGGGGGTTGAAGCCGCGCGCCCGCATGTGCTCGAGATCGCCGACGATCCACACCACCGACCCGCCGGCGACGTGGGTGCCGCGCAGGCCGGTGAGCGGCTTCGAGACCGTCGAATCGGCGGCCACCACCCGGGCGGCGTAGAAGGCGCCGACGCTGAGCGGCAGCGGCGGCGGGTCGGTGGCTCCCACCACCACGGCGCTCGCCTCGCCGCGCTGGATGGCGTCCATCGCCAGCTTCAGGGCGACGCCGAACGTCGAGCAGGCGGCGACCGGCGCGAACGTGAGGCCGGTGATGCGGCCGAGCATCGAGACCTGCGCGGCCGGGGTGTTCTGGATGTTCCACACCAGGTTGGCCGAGACCGCGTGCCAGGGCGGGGGCGGCGCCCCCGAACGTTTCTGCAGCTGCGCCAGGCGGCGCTGCTTTTCCTTGAGCACGCTCATCTTGGCGCGCTCGACCTCGCCTTCGATCGAGAGCCCCTCGATGGCGGCCAGCTCGGCCAGATAGTCCCGCAGGCCCTCCGAGCGCCCCGCCCAGAAGTGCCACCAGGCCCCTTGCAGCTCCTCCTCCGCCGCCGCTGCCAGGCCGTCGGCCGTGGACAGGTCGAGGGCCTCGGGGTCGGGCGGCATGCCCGCCGGCGCTTCCTGGGCGGGCGCGCCGGCAGCGGCGCGGCGCCGCTCGCGATAGGCCGCAAGCTCGGGGTTACGCTCCGCCCAGAAGCGGTCCCACCGCCGCTGCGCGCGGTCCAGGGCGACGGCGCCGGCGCCGATCACCCCGAGGTTGCCGAGGCCGGTGCCGACGTAGACGTGGGTGCGGGTGCCGAGGCGGCAGAGCTCCTGCTCGAGACCCGGGTTCTGCCCCAGGGCCTGGATGAAGGCGCCGACGGCATAGAGCGCCGGCGTGTCCATCTTCTCCTCGAGCTGCCGGAACCGGCTGGGCGGGAAGCGGGCGGCGATCCAGGGGCGGTAGTCGGCAAACGAGAACTGCGGGCAACCGACCAGGAAGTTGTCGGGCCCGTAGCCGTTGAAAGGGGTCAGCCAGGTATCGGCGCTCTCCAGGTTGCGCGCGAAGCTCGCCACGTCGGGCGACCGCGGTGCCACGATGCCCCAGCCGAAGACCCCGATCCTCCTGCGCAGCGCCGTACCTCCCGTCGAAACCCCGCATTGTGCCACAGCTTGTGCCTCCCCCCCTTCCCCTCCCCCCCC
>DATNKH010000537.1:0-4770 GCA_035603475.1 Thermoanaerobaculia bacterium | reverse complement strand
TCGCTGCTGCCGATCCTCTCGGACGCGGCCCTCTCGTCCACCACTCCCCGCGGCCGTTGACGCGCCCCGGCTCGCCCGATCCCGCGGCTCCTCTGGCCCCCTGGCAACGCCCTTGAACGGGCGGGGCGAAGTTGCTACACTCCGCGCCGCGAGGCGGGGGGGAGTGGGTGCGAGGGCGCGAAGGCGAGTCCGAACCCGATGCCTGGCAAGCAGATACAGCGCGGAGATACAGCCCGTGCCTACAGCCTCGGCTTCGAGCTGGTCTGTGCCGTAGCGGGCTTCGTACTGGTCGGCATCTGGATTGATCGGCACTACAGCAGTGGGCCGTGGGGCACGTTGATCTGCCTCTGCCTGGGCCTGGTCGGCGGCTTCTACAACCTGATCCGCGGCGCGGCGCGCATGTCCGCCGGGCTTGTCCCGGGAGCGCCCGACCCACAGCCAGACAGCGAAGCCGGTAGCGGGATCGACGGCGCGCCATCGCAGGGCTCGCAGTCCCGGAGCGCAGCGCGAACCGGCGGCGATGACCGCAGCCCCTAGGCGGACCTCGACAGGGTACGCGCGCTTCCTGGCCGTGGCCGTCCTCGTGGCGGCGGCGGTGGGCGCGGCGGGCTATCTGCCCACGTTGGTCCTGGGTGGCGCCGCGGCGGTTCCGGCACTGGTGGCGGGCTGCGCGGTGGCGGTGGCGGCCTCGGCGATGGGTGGCGTGCCGATCGCCCTGTCCGCCGCCGAGCCGGCGAGCCGCCCGCAGGCGGCACTGCTGGCGATGGTGGCGCGCCTGCTGACCGCCCTGGCGCTTGGCCTGGCGGCGGCCGCGACCGGGCGCTTCGCCACTCGCCCGCTGGCGCTGTGGACGGCGATCAGCTACCTCGCGCAGCTGGTGGTCGACAGCCGGTACGCGATGCGGCCGGCACCGGCGCCGCCGGCGACGGCGGGGCGGCAAGGTGAGTAGTTCAGCCGCAGAGTGAGCACGTCATCGGAGAGCGGATAGGCGGATCGAACCCATGGCAACGGCCCCGAGCAGCAATCCCCTGGAGCACGTCGTCCAGCACCCGCTGATCACGCGGCCGCTGGACCTCGGGCACCTGCTCACGCCGGAGCACCGGATCACGCTGCTCAGCAACCACATCGTGATGATGATCACGACCGGCGTGCTGCTCATGGTCCTGCTCCCCCTGTTCGTCAGGAGGCGCCGCGCCCTTCCCGAGAACGACGAGGTGGGCAGCCTGGTTCCCGCCGGACCGGCGAATTTCCTGGAGGCGATCTGCGAGTACCTGCGCAAGGAGGTCGTCGAGCCCACCCTCCACGAGCACACCGACCGCTTCGTCAAGTACATCTGGACGCTGTTCTTCTTCGTCCTGATCAACAACCTGCTCGGGCTGGTCCCGGTGTCGACGGTGTCGCCGCTGGCGGGGATTCACCTCGGCGGCACGGCCACCGGCAACATCTGGGTCACCGGCACGCTGGCGGCCATCACCTTCGTGATGTTCGTGGTCAACGGCGTGCGCCTGGCGGGCTGGCACTACTTCGCGCACTTCTGCCCGGGGCCGTTGTGGCTGGCGCCGCTGCTGGTGCCGATCGAGATCCTC
Organism: Thermoanaerobaculia bacterium; assembly: GCA_035603475.1. Classification (GTDB taxonomy): domain Bacteria; phylum Acidobacteriota; class Thermoanaerobaculia; order Multivoradales; family UBA5704; genus JASLEW01. The sequence goes on along the minus strand of DATNKH010000537.1, from coordinate 3,184 downwards.
GGACAGTTCGCCAAGGCATTCGCGCTGGCCATCCGCCTGTTCGCCAACATGCTCGCCGGCCACATCATGCTCGCCGTGCTGGTCGGCTTCATCCTCGGAGCGGGCAGCGCGATGGGCGCCGGCGTGGGCCTGCTGGTGGCGGTGCCGGTGATCCCCGGCGCGATCGGGATCACGATGCTCGAGATCCTGGTGGCCCTGCTGCAGGCGTTCATCTTCGCCTTCCTGACCTCGCTGTTCATCGGTCAGGCCGTGCTGTACCACCATGCCGACGGCGACGAGCACGCCGAGCTCGAGGCGACGATCTGATCTCGATCCTGACTTCCATCCCATTCGCCATGCCCGGATCGACGCGGGGGCAGAGCGGGCCGTGAGGCGCACCGCGATGGCGTTCTCGAGGAGAGGCGGCCGGCCCCGCACGGCCCCAAAGGAACCGACGAAAGGACCTTTTCCGATGAGCAAGAGAGCTTCCAAGTTCGCTCTGATGTCGATCGTGGGCGGTGTCGTGCTGATGTTCGCCGCCATCACGCCGGCGCATGCCCAAGCCGCCCGGTCGGGCGGCGGCGGAGATCAGGCTGCCCCGGCCGACGTCGCCGCCGCCGCCGAGCACGGCACCGGCCTGACCACCAACGGCGCCCGCAAGCTCGGCGCCGGTCTCGGCGTCGGCCTCGTCGCCATCGGCGCCGGCATCGGCATCGGGCGCATCGGCGGCAGCGCCACCGAGTCGATCGCGCGGCAGCCGGAAGCCGTGGGCCCGATCAACAACGCGATGATCATCACCGCCGCGCTGATCGAAGGCGTGGCGCTGTTCGGGCTGGTCATCGACTTCCTGGTCTCGAGCTAGCCCGGTGCGCCGCTCCGGCGGACACATCCTGGCGGCCGCGCTGGTCGCCGCCCCCGCGGCCATTGCCGCCGCCCCCGCGGCCCTGGCAGCGACAGCAGCCCTCCCGGCTGAGAGCCCGGAGATCGCCAACAACGTCTTTGCCGGCGACATCGGCAACGCGCTGTGGACGGTCGTCATCTTCGTGCTGGTGCTGGTGGTGCTCGGCAAGTTCGCCTGGGGGCCGCTGCTCGCCGGCTTGCAGGCGCGGGAGGCCTACATCCGCGAAGCGCTCGAGACGGCGCGCCGCGACCGCCAGGAGGCGGAGTCCCGGCTGCGCGAGTACGAGGAGAAGCTCGCCGCCTCGCGCACCGAGGCCACCGCCATCATCGACGAGGGGCGCCGCGACGCCGACGCGGTCAAACGCAAGATCGAGGAGCAGGCCAAGCAAGAGAGCGCCAAGATGATCGAGCGTGCGCGCCGCGAGATCGACGCGGCGGCGGCGGAGGCCACCCGGCAGCTCTACGCGCTGTCGGCGCATCTCGCCACCGAGCTCGCCGCCCGCATCATCGGCCGCGAGCTCGATGCGAAAGACCACGAGCGGCTGATCGAAGAGTCGATCGCCGAGATCTCGGCGCGCACCAACTAGCGGGTTATCGGGAGGCGCGAGCGACTCATGGCGAACGTCGACAGCCGCGAGACGGGGGTGGCGAGGGTCTACGCCCGGGCGATGCTCGACCTGGCTGCCGCGCAGGGCCAGGAGGACGAGCTGCTCGCGGAGTTGCAGGACCTCGGACGCGCCATCGAGAACGACGCCGAGCTGGCGACGTTCCTGGCCAGCCCGCTGGTCAGCAGCGAGGCGCGCGCGGGGGTGCTGGAGAAGGTCTTCCGGCGGCGGGCCAGCGACCTGCTGGTCGACGCCCTCGAGGTGATCAATCTCCATGGACGGCTCGGGTTGCTGCCGGCGATCGCCGCCGCCTACCGCGACGAGTACCGCGAGCTGCGGGGCCTGGTCGACGTGCAGGTGACCACCGCCGTGCCGCTGAGCGAGGCGCAGGGCGCCAGCCTGTCCAGCGCGATCGCCAAGCTCACCGGCAAGCAGCCGCAGCTGATCGAGCGCGTCGATCCGTCCATCCTCGGCGGCCTGGTGGTGGAGGTGGCGGGGGAGAAGATCGACACCAGCCTGGCGACCCGGCTGCATGACGTGGGAACGGAGCTGGCGCAGCGCGCCGCGCAGGAGCTGCACGGCGGCAAGCGGCTGTACGAGGGCCTGGGGGCGGCGGGGTAGGAAGGAACGCAGTCAACGTCAGCGCGAGGAGCGGGCATGAGATTCAAGGTCGACGAGATCACCTCGGTGATCACCGAAGAGATCCGGCAGTACCGGAGCAAGGTGGACCTGTCCGAGGTCGGCAGGGTGCTGGAGGTCGGCGACGGCATCGCGCGGGTCTACGGGCTGACCTCGGCGATGGCGGGCGAGCGCCTGGAGTTCCAGAACGGCGCCGCGGGGCAGGTCTTCAACCTCGAGGAGACCTCCGTCGGCGTGGTCATCCTGGGCGACTACCTGGGCATCCGCGAGGGCATGGAGGTGCGGCGCACCGGCGAGCTGCTGTCGGTGCCGGTCGGCGAGGCGCTGATCGGCCGGGTGGTCGATCCGGTCGGCCGCCCCCTCGACGGCAAGGGCGAGATCGACGCCGAGGCCCGCCGCCCGCTCGAGTGGCACGCCCCCGGCATCGCCGAGCGGCAGCCGGTCAACGAGCCGCTGCAGACCGGCATCAAGGCGATCGACAGCATGATCCCGATCGGCCGCGGCCAGCGCGAGCTGATCATCGGCGACCGCAAGACCGGCAAGACCGCGGTGGCGGTCGACACCATCGTCAACCAGAAGGGCGGCGACGTCATCTGCGTCTACGTTGCGGTCGGCCAGAAGGAATCGACGGTCGCCGGGTTGATCGAGAAGCTGCGCGAGCTCGGCGCCATGGACTACACCATCGTGGTGGTGGCCTCGGCGGCCGATCCGTCGCCGCTGCAGTACATCGCGCCCTATGCCGGCGCGGCGATGGCCGAGTACTTCATGTACCAGCAGGGGCGGGCGACGCTGGTGGTCTACGACGACCTGTCGAAGCAGGCGCAGTCCTACCGCCAGCTGTCGCTGCTGCTGCGGCGGCCGCCGGGGCGCGAGGCGTACCCGGGCGACGTCTTCTACCTGCACTCGCGGCTGCTCGAGCGCAGCGTGAAGCTGCGCGAGGAGTTCGCGGTGGTGCCCAAGGAGACGCCGGAGGACAGCCGCGACCGCGGCGTCGCCAAGCTCCACCCCGACGGCCTCGGCGCGCCGGCCGAGGTGCGTCCCGACGATCCGCAGGGCCTCTA
>DATNKH010000536.1:0-9891 GCA_035603475.1 Thermoanaerobaculia bacterium | reverse complement strand
CTCCGCCCACCTCGCCGGCCGCCTTGCCACCCGCCCTGCCGGCGGCTCCGGCACCGCCGCCCCCGCCGCCGGCCATCTCTTCGTCGTCGTCGGCGCGGGCCTGGACCGCCTGCGGGCTTTCCTTCGGCGCGGCATCGTCGACCCGGCGTGCCACGGCCGGGTCGCTCACCATCGGCGTCAGCAGCCGGATGGTCGCCGACAGGTCGCGCCCCGGCAGCAGCAGCGCGGCAAAGGTCGACAGCGCCGCCTGCCGCGATTCGGGCTCGGGGCCGTCGTGCAGCGACGGCAGATCGATGTCGATGCCGGGGATCCGCTGCGACGCGAACTGCAGGCCGAAGTTCATGCGGTTGAGCAGCGAGCCGGTGTTCACCCAGGCGTCGGCGCGGTCCGGGTAGCCGGTGGGCGCCTGGTAGGCGTAGAGCGGCTCACCCATCCGCGCGATCCAGCCGAGCAGCGGCCGCGGGTCCTCGACGTGGGCGCCCGAGGCGCGGACCGCCGAGACCGCCAGCTCGAACGGCGATTTCACCTTCGCGCCCACCGCGCCGCGGCCCCAGAACTCCGGCGACTGCACGAGCGTGCGCAGCATCGCGCGCACGTCGCCCCGCGAGCGGTCATAGGTCACGACCAAGCGGTCGACGAGGGCCCGCGGCGGGTTGTCGGAGACGAAACGGATTGCCAGCTGCGTCGCCAGGTGACGGGCGGTCGACGGATGGCTGGCCAGGAGGTCCAGCACCTGCTCGCCGTCCTCGATGCCACGCCCCGGCGGCAAGCTCCGGCCCAGGACGGTCTTGGCGGCGGAGTCGTGCATGTCGGCGCGGAACAAGAAGTCGCCGTCGACCTGGAAGCCGAGGCCGCCGAACCGCCGCACCCTGTCCAGCCGCTTCTCGACAGCCTCGCGCGCCGGACCGGACGGCAGCACGGTCCAGCCGGTGAAGGCGCGGGCGACTTCGATCACGTCGCGCTGGGTGTAGCCGCCGTCAACGCCCAGCGTGTGCAGCTCCATCAGCTCGCGGGCGTAGTTCTCGTTGAGGCCGCGCCCCTTCGGGGCCGCGGCAGGCCGGGACGGCGGCGGCGGACCGTAGCCGAACCGGCCGGCCGGCCGGCGCATCGCCCGCATCTCGTCGCCGAGCAGGGTCGGCGCATCGGGCGCCGCCGTCGACTCGGCGTTGTCGAGGTAGTACAGCATCGCCGGATGCCGCGCGGTCGCCTCGAGCAGGCCGCGCACGGTGCCCAGGGCGTTGGGGCGGATGGCGTCGCGCTCGAAAGACAGCAGGTAGGGGCGCGCCCGGCCGTTGGTCGCCGAGATGTTGAAGTGATTGAACCAGAAGTCGGTCATCACCTCGCTCAGCTGGTCCTGGGACTCCGCCGCGCGGAACACCTTCTGCGCCAGCAGCTGCCCCTGCAGCTCACGCTCGGGCCGGTAGCCCCTGGCGCGCGCGAACTCGAGCACCTTGGCGCGCAGCTCGGGGCGCTCGATGTCCGCGTTGTCGGCGCCGGCGGCGCCGGCGGCCCCACCGCCGACGGCCCCGTTCGCGCCGCCGCTCTTGCCGCCGCCGCCGTTGCCGCCGCGGCCGTTGCCGCCGGGATTGCCGCCGGCGTAGAGCCTCTTCAGCCCCTGGTCGGCCTTGGCGGCAGCCAGCTCGCGCTTGTCGATCACCCCCTCCTTGACCGCTTGCTGCAGGATCTGGTTCGGATTGCGGTAGATCCGCACCATGTCCGCCTGCGACATGGCGAGGGCGGGCAGGTCGCGCAGCCGCGCATCGAGGTTGGGATCGGGTAGGTCGGCGGCGAGCTGGCGCTCCACCCAGCGGTCGAGACCCGTGGCGACGACCTGATCGACCTCTCCCGGCCGCGGCCCGAAGGCGAACCGGTTGAGCAGGTGGGCGGCCGCCTGGCGCTCGGTCAGGCCCGCCTCGCGCCAGGGCAGCCGCTCCGCCGCCCGGCGGGGTTCGGCGGCGGCGCCCTGTCCCCCCCAGGCCAGGCCGCCGGCCAGGGCGAGAGCGCTCAGCATGGTCAGGGTCCAGGTCGCCGTACAGTTCGCTGCTTTCATGCATCCTCCAGAGCGCCGGACCAGGGGCAAGCCCACGCCCGCGTGCAGATTGGAACCCCCGGCAACGCGCAAACCTGCGCGATGGATATTACCCCCTGCCGCCTTGCCAAGCCGCGGCCACGCGCGTAAGCTGCCCGCCGTATGGTGCGCCGCCGCTTCTCACCTCTCGGAACCCTCGTCCTCGCCCTGCCGCTCGCCGCCGCCCTGGGCGGCGTCCTCGCCGTTCGTGCCGGCGCCGACCTGGTGATCACGGTCAAGGGGCATGCGGAAGGCTTCAAGGTCGGCAACCGTACGCAGGAGCCGCGCGACTCGGACGTCAAGATCTGGCTGTCCGCCAACAAGATGCGACGCGACGAGGGTTCCCTCTCCGCGATCGTCCGCCTCGACCGCAAGAAGCTCTATCTCGTCAATCACACCGACAAGACCTTCAGCGTCGTCGACCTGCCGATCGACTGGGCGAAGCTGGTGCCGAGCGGCGACCGGGAGAAGTTCCAGCAGTTCGTCGCCGAGAACCAGCTCACGGCGTCGATCACGCCGACCGCCGAGACGCGCAAGATCCATGCTTGGAACACTCACCGCGTCGACGTCGACCTCACCAGCGCCCACGGCCCGCGAGTGTCCATGCAGATGTGGCTGACCAAGGACCTCGACCTCTACGCCGCCTACAACAAGATGTCCGGCGTCCTCGCCTCGCTACAGCCGAGCTCCGCGGATTGGGCGCGCAAGGTCGGCGCGCTGGACGGCTTCCCGGTCTACCAGGAGACGACGGTGAGCGTCGGCGGCGCCAGCTTCAAGTCCCACGAAGAGGTGGCCGCGGCCAACGTCCAAGCGGTCCCTGACGTCACCTACGATCCGCCGGCAGGCTTCAACCCCGTGCCCTACGATCCGTTCCGCGCCCCGCAATAGATCCGCAGCACCCCGGTAGTGTCCTGGATCGCCCTTGCCTCCCTCCGCCGCCCTTTGGGCGAGGCCGCGGCTCCGCCTGTCGCCAGTCGCGGCACCCCGGCTGGGAGGGTCCGCAGTCCTCTGCCGCCCCGCCCTGAGAGACTTGGACCCTCGCCCAAAGGAAGGCGGGGGGAGCCAAGGGCGATCTAGAGGACACTACTGCTGGCTACTCCTCCCGGTTCTGGGAGATCTGCCGGCGCAGCAGCTCGTTCTCGAAGGCCATCCCGACCTGGGCGGTCGCCAGCTCCAGGATGTCGATGTCCTCGATCGGCTGATCGCGCTCGCCGTTGTCGGTGTAGATCACCGAGATCACGCGCTGGGCGCCGAGCACCGGGAAGACCACCACCTGCCCGGTCCGCGAGCGGCCGACCAGCGAGCGGAAAGGCTCCGTCAGGCCCGCGTCCTCGAAGCTGACCGACTGCACCTCGCCCAGGGCCAGGCTGCGCGCGAAGACGCTCTCGTCCTGGGTGGACAGCTTGATGCCGCGCGTCAGCTCGGCGAGCGGCCGCCCGCGGGTGTCGGCGCCGAAAGCGCCGAGCGCCAGCAGCTGGTCGCGCTTGACCAGGAAGAGCACCGCCCGCTCCACCGACTCCGAGATGATGTGCATCAGGTTGAGCGCCACGGTGGCCGAGATCAGCCCCGAGCGCAGGTCGCCGAACACCCGCCGCAGCCGCGCCACGCCCGACTGGGCGCTTGCCGGCGTCATCCGGCCGGAGGCGCCGCGGATCAGGTCGTCCCGGCTCTCGATGAGGTTCTCGACGCAGGCCGCCACCGCCTCGACGTCGGGTGGCAGCGCGGTCAGCACCCCCGCCGCGTAGACCTTGGCGACCAGGGTGGAGGGGTCGACCAGCGCGATGATGGAGGCGCGCGGACGGGCGCGGCGCAGCACCGCCGCCTGCTCGAGGGACACTCCTCCCTGCCGCAGGTCCACCACCACGATGGGCGGCGGCTCTCCCGGCGCCGCCGCGCCCGCCTGGTCGATGCGCAGGCCTTCGATCCCGGCAACCTCGTGGTGCAGCGCTTCGCCCAGCTTCTCCGCGAAGACGGCGTCGGGAGACACGATCTGCAGGTGCAGCCGCTCCGCCGCGTGCTTGGGCATCTCCCAGCGACGGTACGCGGCGTCCGGCCGCGGCTCGAGCAGCAGGGCCCCGGCCGGATGATTGCCGGCGCCGGCCGCCGCCATCGCCAGCACCGGTTCGAGCGCCGGATGGGTCGAGTCGCCGTCCAGGTAGTCGCCCCTGGCCGCGACCTCTCGAATCGCGGGCATCGCGGGCATCACGGGCATCACGGGCATCGACTGGGTCGGCGGCCGCGATGGCTTCGACGGCAGCACGGCGAACGCCCCCGTCGCCTCGCGCGGCGACTCGCCGCGACCGCGGTTGCGCTCGTCGAAGATCCTGGCCGCCTCGAGCAGGACCATCTGGGTGTTGAGGTCGGCGTCCGGGAGCACGTCGCTCGGATAGAGCGCGATGTCGTCGATCGGGCGCAGGTCGTCGATCGCGAACTCGAAGGTTCCGGCGTCCCAGAGCATCACCTCGGACACCGCCTGCTCGATCTGCTGCGCGATGACCTGGCGCAGGCCCTCCGCGTCGATCGCCCCGGACCCCACCAGCACCTGGCCGAGCGAGCGCCGCTCGCGCTCGCGCGACTGGGTGAGGACCGCCTGGTCGAGGTTCGCCCGGTCGAGCAGCCCGGAGGAGATCAGCAGGTCGCCCAGCTTCGGGGTGCGCGGCGCCTGTGCCGAGACCAGCCGGCCGCCGTGGAAGCCGATGATCGCGCGGTGCGACCCCCGCATCAGCAGCAGCGTGCCGGTGCGCCGCCCGAGGTGAACGAACTGCATCACGTCGGCGACGGAGACGTCCTTCAGGCTGCCGGAAATGGCCATGTGGCCGCCGCCCCCCGGTCCATCACTCTCCTCGTGCCAACTTGACCAGGCTCTCCAGGGTACGCAGCTTGCGATCCTTGGTGGCGAACAGCCGTGCCGCGAACAGCGCCGAGGCGGCATGGGCGGACAGCAGGTCCAACAGGTCGCGGTCCTCGGCGCGCAGGATCGGCTTGTGGTCGAGCAGCTTGAGCAGCACCAAGGCGCCGACCACCTCGTTCTGCACCCGCAGGGGCACTGCCGCGAGCGCCTTCGAGTCGGCGGTCGGGCCCAGGCGCAGCACGCCGTCGTCGAGCGTCGCGTCGACGACCGGATCGCCGCCGGCATAGACCTCGCCGCCATAGAGGCCGTCGATCTCGTGCGGCTGCCGGCGGTCGCTCGAGGTGCCGCCCACCAGCGCGATGTCGCAGCCCGGCGCGTCGTCCCTGCGCAGCAGCAGGACGAACTGCTCGGCCCCGAGCAGGTTGATCGCGATCTCGGCGATGGTCGCCTGCACCTCGGCCGGATCGAGCGTCGCGTGCAGCTGGTAGGTGGCGACGTAGAGGTTCATCAACCGGCCGCCCTGGTGCTCGGAGTCGACGAGGCGCGAGGCGAGCTCCTTGACGTCCGACTCGGCCGTCGCCAGCCGCCGCTCGAGCTCCGTGGCGCGGGAGGGGCCGCCGGCGTCGCCGCCGCGCGCCGCCAGCTCGCGCAGGTTCAGCTCGGCGACGCGCGCCAGCTCGCCGGCGCGGTCCAGGGTGCTGCGCAGCTCGGCGACCAGCTCGAGGCCGGAGGCAGTCGGCGCCGGCGGGCGGTCGCTCAAGCGGCGGACCTCGCCGGCAGGCGGGAGATCACGGCCAGGATCTCCTCGCTGTGGAACGGCTTCTTGATGTAGGCGGAGGCGCCGGCCTCGAGGCCGCGCGCGGTGTCCTCGTCCCGCCCCTCGGTGCTGATGATGACGATCGACATGCCGTCGGCGCCGCCGCCCGCCTTGAGCTGTGCGAGGAACTCCAGGCCATTCATGTTCGGCATGTTGACGTCGAGCAGGACGAGGTCGATGTCCGGGTGCTCACGCAAGCGGTCGAGGGCCTGGCGGCCGTCCGAGGCGTACACCAGGGAGTACTGGCGCAGCATCACCTCGAACATCTTGTGCATCAGCTTCGAGTCGTCGACCACCAGCACTTTCCTGGGCTGCAAGACGCTCTCCCCGGCAGGCGCCCGATCGGCGCGGCACTCCCCTGGGTCCACAGGACCAGCTTCGCAGTCTAGCCAATGCTGCGGGCTGACTTCAAGCCGGTCCGTAAGTAGGTGGTGTCCTGACTCGGTGTTGGCGGAGCCGAGAGGGCATGACTCGGCGCGCGTGACGGCGGCGTTCCTGCCGCCGCCGTCGCGAGCCGTTGCGTGTCGATCGACCGGCGGTTCCAGGCTAGTCGAACGCGGCGTAGACGCCCTTGCCGGCGAGCTGGCGGGCGATGGTGCCCAGAGCGGTGCCGCTGTTCGGGCCGCCGCCGACGCAGCTGCCGACGCAGCCGTCGGCGTAGCCCACCAGCACCCGGCCCTCGCCGTCCGCCCGCGCGTCCATGAAGTCGAGCAGGTTGCGGGTGGAGGCGCAGCTGGTGCCGGCGGTGCAGATGGTGCCGCGCTGCACCGGGTCGTTGGGGGTGGCGTCGACCGTCACCCAGGTCGCGCCGCCGTCGTAGCTGTGGGCCACGTACAGATGCCAGACGGCCGGGAAGCTCGGGTTGTCGCCGGTGGCGGCGCCGCCGGCCGGCGTGCCGAGAAAGGCGAAGGCGGCACGGTCGGGATCGCCGGCGGCCATTGCCGGGAAGGCGGTGTTCTGGATGCCTAGAGCGGCCCCGACGTCCCAGACATGCGCCCAGGTCTGCCCCCGGTCGTGGGAGACCGCCACGGCCGCGTGCCCGCTGCCGTCGGCGAAGCCGAAGTAGAGCGTGCCGTCCGAGGCCACGGCGACCGACGGGTCGGAGGCGCCGGGAGAGTTGCTGCCGGGCACGAGGCGGACCGTCCAGGTGACCCCGGCGTCGGTCGACACGGCGACCCCCTGCTGGTTGCCGCAGTTGGCGTTGGGCACGTAGGCGGTGCCGTCCGGCGCGACCTTGATGTGGCCGTGAAGGCCGCCGCACTGGGTCAGGTTGTACATCGGCACGGCGGCCCCGAAGGTCAGCCCGCCGTCGAGGCTCACCGCGCAGCTCGCGAGCGCGATGGCCTGCGAGCAGTAGTACACCGCGTAGGGATAGGCGACCGTGGTCAGCACCCCGCTCGGCACAGGCCCGCCGCCGACCGTCTCGTGGTCGGGACCCGCCGGGATGCCGGCGCCCTGGCTCGGGGTCCAGGTGGCGCCGCCGTCGTCGCTGTAGGCCATCAGGCTGGTGGCGCCGGCGAGCTGCGACACGAAGGTCCGGCCCGTCGTGCGCTCGGTGTAGAGGATGGGATCGAGCGTCAGCACCGAGGTCAGGAGGTAGCTGACGTCCGTCCAGCTGGCGGTGGCCGGCGAGGTCGAGTCGTCGAAGCTCACCCGGAGGGTCTGCAGCCCCGCCTCGAACATCACGTTGCCGGACTTGGCGTCATAGCTCAGCGACGGCTCGCCGGCGCTGGTGGCCAGCGGCGCCGGGGCCGGGTAGTTGGTGTACGTGGGCGGCGTCGCGGTCGAGGCCGGCGCCGGCGGCGGCGCGGCCCCCGCCCATGCGGCGGCCGGCAGCAGCGCCACGGCGAGCGCCCCCGCCCCCGCAAGCAGCCCACTCGACAACCTCGACACCCGGCGGCAACGCTCGGTCGACTCGCGGCTCATGTCCCCCTCCTTTGGTGATGGGCCGCCGCGGCGTCGTCCGGCGGGCGGCGGCTCCTCGGAGCTCACTATCGACGCAAGGAGCGAGCCAGCGCATCCGGAGAATCACCCAGGAAGGGCCGGGAGGTTCCCTCAGCCGAGCAGGCCCTTGCGCGAGGCGTAGAGGACGAGCTCGGCGGCGTTGTGGAGGCCGAGCTTCTCGAGGATGCGGGTGCGATGGTTCTCGGCGGTCTTGACGCTGATGCCGAGGGAGTGCGCGACCTCCTTGGTGGTGCGGCCCTGGACTACCAGGTGGAAGACCTCGCGCTCGCGGGGGGTCAGCGGTCCGTACGGATCGGCGCCGGCTTCGGGCGTGCGCAGCTGCTCGGCCAGGGCGCGGGCCGCCTGCGGTCCGAAGTATCCCTGCCCTGCGGCGAGAGCGCGGACGGCGGCGAGCAGCTCGGCGGCGGCGCTGTCCTTGACCAGGTAGCCGGCAGCGCCGGCCCGCACCGCCGGCAAGACGTACTCCTGCTCGTCGTGGACGGTGAGCACCAGGATGTGGACGGCGGGGAGCTCCGCATGGATGCGCCGCACCGCTTCGAGGCCGTTCAAGCCCGGCATGCCGAGATCGAGCACCGCCACCTGCGGGCGGGTGCGCCGCGCCTCGGCGACCGCTTGCAGCCCATCGGCGGCCTGCGCCACGACCTCGCATTCGCCGCCCGCCTCGAGCAGGCTGACCAGGCCTTGCCGCACCACCGTGTGGTCGTCCGCCAGCAGCACCCGGATCGGCGCCATCGCTTTTTCTCCTAAGAAGAGGACCCACTTACCCGGTTCGCCCGCAAGCGCCTTCGGGGCTCAGACGTGTCGCGCAACTTACCAGCGTCTATCGGATCGCCCCCCGCATCCCCCAACCCCCTTCCCTCCCCTCCGGGGGGGAAGGGGGCACCACGTCCACCTTCATCGCCCGGGGTCGGCCCAGGCCGATGGGAACTCCTCAGGACTTCCCGCCGGCAGCCGCCGGCGGTGGTGGCGGCAGGGGCACCGCGGCGTGCAGCCGGGTCCCGGCGCCCGGGGCGGAGGTGATCCGCAGGCGGCCGCCGAAGAGCTCGAGGCGATCGCGCATGCCGCGCAGGCCGGAGCCGGCGGCGCCGTGGGCGGGGTCGAGAGCGCCGGCGGCGTCGAAGCCGCGGCCGGCATCGGTGATCTCGAGCTCGAGCCAACCGTCGCGCCGGCGCAGCAGGACGGCGGCGGCCCGCGCCTCCGAGTGCTTCAGCACGTTGGTCAGGGCTTCCTGGGCGACGCGGAAGACCAGGATCTCGAGGTCCGGATCGAGCCGGCCCTCGACGCCGTCGCCGGCGATCCGCACCTCGAGCCCGGCGCTCTCGCGCAGGGTGCGCGCGAGCCAGGAGAGCGCGGGAACCAGGCCGAGATCGTCGAGGATCGGGGGCCGCAGCAGCCGGGAGAGCTCGCGCGTGTCGTGCAGGGCGCGCGCGGCGAGCTCGACGGCAGACGCCAGCCCTGCCCCCAGGTCTCCCGCGCCGGCGCCGCCCGCCTCACGGCTCAGCAGCTCGAGCTGGTTCTTCAGCGCCGTCAGCTCCTGACCGAGGCCGTCGTGTAGGTCGCGCGCCAGGCGGCGCCGCTCCTGCTCCTGCACCTGCCAGACCGCTTTGGCGAGGGCGCGGAAGCGGCGCTCGCTGCCCACCAGCTCGCGCAGCAACCCCTGGCTGTCCCGCGCCACCTGGCCGACGCGGTCGAGCAGCTCTTGCACCGGGTCCAACCGGTCAGCCGTGTCCGGCAAGGTCTCGCACCTCCTGCAGGCGGACGAAGGACTGGCGCTGCTCGGGAGTGAGCCCGGCCTCGACGCGCGCCGCCTCCTGCGCCGCGCGCTGCCGCTCGGCCGCGGCGTCGCCGGCCAAGCCGCGGGCGGCGAGGGCGCGGGAGAGCAGGCGATGGAGCCGGTAGGCGCCGGCGTAGGCGCCACAGCGATCGGCCTGGCGCAGCGCGCGGCGGGCCGCCTCCTCGGCGGCGGCGGCATCGCCGCCGGCCAGCTCGGCCGCGGCCATGCCTTCTTCCGCCCACAGCAGCAGCGGCAGGTGGCCGAGGCGTTCGACCTCGGCCGTGGCCTCGCGCAGCTCCGACCACCGGCCGGGGCCGCGGGCGGCGGCGCCGCGGTCCGCGGCGGCAGCGAGGGCCCGGCCGACGCGCGCCTGCAGCCGCGCGACCGGGCTGTGGCTGGCCTCCGCCTGGGTCGCG
>DATNKH010000535.1:0-3182 GCA_035603475.1 Thermoanaerobaculia bacterium | reverse complement strand
CGTCGCCGTCGAGGTCGGCATAGGCGCCGTCCGAAGGCACCAGGCCCTCGTAGGACGCCACCATCAGCGGCGGCACCAGGTCGTCGTGGAAGCCGAGCAGGTCGCGGTAATCGTAGGTGCCCTTGCCCGCCAGCGTGACATAGCGGGGATGCGGCTGCCAGTTGGCGGCGGCGTAGGCAAGGAAGTCGTGGATCGCGGCCGGGTTCAACAGGCCGTCGGCGAAATCGTCCATCACGTCGTCGACGGTCACCACCATCGTGGCCAGGCCACGGCTCTTGCGATAGTCGGCGAGGCCCTGCGCCGCGGCGCGCAAACCGGCGGAGGTGACGATCAGGTCGTCGGCGCCGTTGCCGGGACTGCGCAGGCCGGCGTCCTGCCGCGGCGTCGTGGCCGCCGCGGCGATCGCCCTGCCGCTGGCCGCCAGGTAGGGGGTGGCCGGCGATCCCGGCCGGAAGCTGACGAGGAAACCGCCGGACGGGTCGGCGGCCACCGCCGCCGGCACGCGCCTGGGAAGCAGCGGCGCGCTGAGGTCGTACACCGCGAGGTCGGAGCCGCTGAAGCCGCCGACGGTCACCTCGGCGTTGGCGTCGCCATGCAGCGTCAGGTGGTCGCCCGCGGCGCGGTAGAGGCGCGGATAGGCGACGTCGAAGGAGTCGAGGAAGAAGATGCCGTCGAGGCCGGTGAGCTGAATCGAGTTGGCGCCCTCGACGAGCTGCCCGGCGGCGATCGGCAAGGTGCCGGACCAGCGCGCGCCGAAGCCGCTGCCGTCCCACTGCCAGTCGATCTCGCCGAGCGCGGCGCCGTTGAGCTGCACCGCGACCCGGTGGCTGCTCGAGAAGCCCATCAGGTTGACGGTCAGCGACCCGCCCGTGGCGCCGGCGGCGACGCCGGCGAGGGCGACGGTGAAGCTGCCCTGGCCGATCTGGGGATCACCGCTCAAGAAGGTCTGCCAGAACCAGTAGTCGTCGGCGGGATTGGCGGTCACGTAGGGGTTCGCGAAGACGCTCTGCTTGAAGTGCTCGGTGTCGAGGAAAGTCTGGCCGGCCGGGGCGGGCGGCAGCGGGGCGGCCTGCGCCGGCGAGGCCAGGGCGGTGCCGCTGCCGCGCTCTAGCCAGTAGACGTTCTGCAGGTTGAACAGGCCCAGGCTCTTGTCCACCGGCGCGGCGTAGAAGACGATTCCCTGGCCGTCGGCCGCCGGCTGCCAGGCCACGTCGCTGCCGCGGTGGCTGAGCCGGTAGCCCTGGCGGGCGATCAGCGCCGCGGCGCTGGCCGCCGAGCCGCCGAAGGCCGCCGCGAGGCTGCCGGTGCTGACACTGTAGAGGCCCGCGGCGCCGGTCAGGATCTTCAGCCGCGTGGCGGGGCTCCCGCCGCTCGCCGCGGCTCCGGCGCCGTTCGCCGCCCCTGCCGTCGGCGTCGCGGCCCGCGCCGCGCGCACGACGGCCGCGGACGGCCGGTGCGGCTCGGCCTGGAAGTCGACGCTCATGGCGGGCGCCGCCGGCATGGCCGCGCGGCGCTCGACGTCGACCGTGAACGGACCGGACTCGTGCTCGGCGCCCTTCAGCTCGCGCTCGACGATCTTGTAGGTGAGCCGGCCGGAGGTGGGCGCCGTCTCGTCGACGAAGCGATAGACGCCGCCCGGCGCCCGGCCGACGGCCGGCAGCAGGCGGCCGGAGACGGCGCGGAACTCGCCCGACCGCGGGTCCCGCCGCAGCACGCGGAAGCCCGCGGTGCCGATCTCGGCCGCGGTCTCCCAGCTGACCACCACGCGGCCCGCGTCCTCGCGCGCCTTGACCCCGGTCACCGAGACCCAGTTCGCGGTCGAGGACACGGTGAAGGTGCAGGTCGCGCTGAGCGCGGTCTCGTTCACCTCGGGGCTGAAGCTGCCGGCGTTCGACCAGAACGTCTCCACCGTCTGGTTGACCACGCCGTCGGGCTGGGTGGCCCCGACGATGTACTGGTAGGTCATGCTGCCGGTCTCGTTGGGGCTGATGACGCCGAGGGTGCTGCCCCCGAGGCTGCCGTTGACGATGTCTTTGGGCGTCCAGGTGATGGTGCCGGCGCCGTCGTCCGAGACGGTCCCGCCGGTCGTCTCGCTGGGCGTGAGGACCGAGCCGCCGTTCGCCGTGCTGTAGAGCGCCTTCCAGCGGACGAAGCTGGCGACGCCGCACTGGAAGCGCTCGGCGGGGGTGGGCGTCGGGCTGGCGCACGCCGGGCTGAAGGCGTTGGTGAAGCTGACCGTGCAGGCGGTGGACGCGCCCTGCCGCACCGGCGACGGGGTGCAGGAGCAGGAGAGGCCCAGGTTGGGGTTCGGCACGTTGGACTGGATGACGCTGCAGTTGCACTTCGAGCCGGTGCCCGGCGCCACGTCGCATTCGCTGTTGCAGCTGCTCGTTGCGGTCCCACCAGTGCAGCTGGGGGGCCCCGCCGTGGTTCCGGTTACTTCGTTGACGGAGTTGCCCCAGGTCGCGCAGGTCGGTATCTGGATGAACCCGGTCTTGGGGTTGAGGTCAGCGCACGGGAATGTGATGGCATCGGCGAAGACCATGAACGAGTCGCCCCCGCCGCCCGAGCAGGTCGAGAGCGTGCCGTGCTTGGCGAGGTCTGCGCAGGCGTCACCGTCGACGTTGAGGTAGGGCCCGCTGCCGCCGGAGAGGTTGAGAGAAGGACAGGTGGTCACACCCGTCGTGCCCGCCGGCTTGAGCATCTCCCGGGCGCAGGTGGTGCCGGTGAGCGCGGAGCCGGAGCTGTCGGTATTGATGTACATCCCGATGTCGTACCGATCCGCGGCAGCGGTGTTCGAGAGCGTGGCGCCCAGAAACATGGTGACATTGCCGCTGTTGTTGACGCAGCCCGTGGACTGCGTGCCAAGGCCGACCAGCACGAAGGTCACGTCGCCGGCGGTGCAGCTGTTGCCGCCGCGGGCCGCCACACACGCTCCCGACACCACGCCGAAGGCGGCGTGGCTCGCGCCACACAGCGCCGCGATCAGGACGATTCCAGGCAGTCTTCCGACACGCATATCCCTACCCCCGAGAGCAATCGACACGATCGGCAAATGGTACCACACGGGCCATTCAGGTGGCCTGGTTGGTCATCACTTGGTAGTGGGTCAGTCTCCCGCGACCTCCCTTTGGGCGAGGGGCCCAAGCTCCTGGGGCTTATAGACTTTGACCCCTCGCCCA
>DATNKH010000534.1:0-9494 GCA_035603475.1 Thermoanaerobaculia bacterium | reverse complement strand
CGCCGGCGCCGATCCGCTAGAAGGCTCCCCGCCCCACAGTCTCTACCGAGGCCAGCTGGGCATCGCCGTCCTGGTCGCCGACCTGGAGCGCCCCGAAGCCGCCGTCATGCCCCTCTTCGGCGACGAACGCTGGGCAGCGAGATAGATCGGAGACACCAATGGCCGCAGGAGGAAACGGAGGGCCGCGGGAGGCCGAAGAGAGATCCGCCTCCAGGAGCGGCCCGGCTCGGAGAGGGACAGCGGGCTGCCGCCCGCAGGCGTGCTAGCATCACCGAGCGTAGGGTCCGACCGCCTGCGTTCGCCGCGCGCGCCTGCCCCGTAACCGGTGACGACCCGGGTTCATCGATCGTGCTCCTGCATACCTCGGAAGCCCTCTTGCTGGATGTCCGCGACCTCGCCGAACGCGATCGCATCGTCACCTTCCTGACGCGCGAGCGCGGCAAGAAGAGCGGCGTGGCGCGCGGCGCGCGTGCCCGGCACAGCCGCTTCGCCGGCCAGCTGCAGCCCCTCGGCAAGGCGCTGATCACCTGGTTCGAGAAGCCGGGACGCGACCTGGTGCGCATCTCCGCGGTCGAGCTGGTGCGGCCGGTCCATCGCCTGCAGGCGGACCTCGAAGGCATCCTGCTCGGCAGCTACCTCGCCGATCACATGCTCGAGTTCGCGCAGGAGGACGAGAGCTCCGAGCTGCTCTTCCGGCTCCTCGACTCGACCCTCGAAGCGCTGCTCGCCGGGGTGGACCAGGACGTGGCGGCGCGCTACTTCGAATGCTGGGTCCTGCGCCTGGGCGGCATCTTCCCGGCGCCGGACGCCTGCCCGCGCTGCGCCACGCCGCTCGCCGCGAGAGCGGTGCTGCCGCCGCACGGCGAGACCCTGCTGTGCCCGGCCTGCGCCCGGGGCTCCGCGGTGGCGGGCCTCGAGGACGTGCAACGGGGTGACGGCGGCGAGCGCCCTCAGCGCCCTCAGCGCCCGCAGCAAGGCGAGCGCGCCGGTGGGGTCGCCCGGGATGGCCGTACGCCGGGCATGATCGTCGGCGCCGAGACGCTCGAGTTCCTGCGGCGGATCGGCCACTGCACGCTGCCGCAGGCGGGCCGGCCGGCGCCGGCGGGGCGGACCTTGCGCCAGGTCGAGGAGCTGTGCGCGCGCGTCCGCCGGCACTTCCTGCAGCGCGAGCTGCGCAGCTACGAGGTCATCCAGCGCACGCGCGCGGCGCTCTGAGGTACCGCGCCCTGACGACAACGCCACCGGTGGGAGGGGAGACGGGCGGGGCCGGTGAGAGAGGAGGCGGGCCGCGTCGCGGCTCGAGAGAGGGAGCATGCAGACCCTTCAGGACCTGATCCTGCGACTTTCGGAGTTCTGGGCGCGCCGCGGGTGCGTGCTGCAACAGCCGCTCGACCTCGAAGTGGGCGCCGGCACCATGCACCCGGACACCTTCCTGCGCGTGCTCGGCCCCGAGCCCTGGCGGGTGGCCTATGTCCAGCCGTCGCGCCGCCCCGCCGACGGCCGCTACGGCGACAACCCCTTCCGCCTCGGCAAGCACCTGCAGTTCCAGGTCATCCTGAAGCCGTCCCCGGCCGACGTGCAGCGCCTCTACGTCCAGAGCCTGGCGGCGATCGGCCTCGACCTGGCGCTGCACGACCTGCGGTTCGAGGAGGACAACTGGGAAGCGCCGACCCTCGGCGCCTGGGGCGTCGGCTGGCAGGTGATGCTCGACGGCATGGAGATCACCCAGTTCACCTACTTCCAGCAGGCCGGCGGCCTCGAGCTGCGGCCGGTCAGCGCCGAGATCACCTACGGCCTGGAGCGCCTGACCATGTTCCTCGGCCTGTCGCGCAGCATCTACGAGGTGGCCTGGGTCGACGGTCTCAGCTACGGCCAGATCCGCCACCAGGAAGAGGTCGAGCTCTCCCGCTACTACTTCGAGGTCGCCGACGTCGCCTTCGCCCAGCAGCAGTTCGACGGCATGGAGCGGGAGTCTATGCGCTGCCTCGACGCAGGCCTGGTGCTGCCCGCCTACGAGTGCGCCCTCAAGTGCTCCCACCTGTTCAACGTCCTCGACGCCCGCGGCGCCGTCTCGGTCACCGAGCGCGTCGGCCTGATGAAGCGGGTGCGCGACCTCGCCGTCGCCTGCGCCAGGGCCTACGTCGAGAGCCGCGAGCGCCTCGGCTTCCCGCTGCTCGGGACCCCGGCCGCCGCCGCTCCGGGCGCCCAGCCGGCCGGTGCCCCGGGCGCGGCGCCGCCTGACGCCGCGGCCGTTCCGGAGGTGCCGCATGGCGCGCGGTGACTACCTGCTCGAGGTGCGCAGCGAGGAGATCCCGGCACGCATGCTGGCTGCGGGTGTGCGCGAGATCGCCACCCGCGTCCTGGAGGAGCTGATGGCGCGGGGCCTCCAACCGGGCGAGATCGAGACCGGATTCACACCCCGCCGGCTGCTGGTGCGGATGAGCGGCTTGCCGGAACGCGAGCCCGACCGCGAGGAGCAGGTGATGGGGCCGCCGGTGCGCGCCGCGTATGCGGGCGACGGCTGTCCGACCCCGGCGCTGCTCGGCTTCGCGCGGCGCTGCGGCGTCGAGCCGGACCAGCTGCTGCGGGTGGCGACCGAGAAGGGCGAGTACCTTGCCGCCGCCAGGCGCACCGCCGGCCGGCCCACCGCCACGGTGCTCTCCGAGCTGGTGCCGCGCATCCTCGCGGCCATCTCCTGGCCGAAGACCATGCGCTGGGGCGCCGGCGAGGGACCCTGGGTGCGGCCGGTGCACGGCCTGGTGTCGCTGCTCGACGGCGAGGTGGTGCCGTTCGAGCTGTTCGGCGTCGCGGCCGGCGACGCGACCGCCGGCCACCCGATCCTGTCGCCACGGCCGCTCAAGGTGCGCGGCGCCGCCGACTACCGTCGCAAGCTGGCCTCCCGCCACATCGAGGTCGACCCCAAGCGCCGCCGCGCCGCCCTCGCCGCCGCCATGCACGAGCGCGCCGAGGCGCTCGGCGGCCGGCTGGCCGAGGACGAGCCGCTGCTCGACAAGCTGGCTGCCCTGTGCGAGATCCCGGGGGTCCTCGAAGGCGGCTTCGATCCCGCGTTCCTGGAGCTGCCGGACGAGGTGCTCGCGACCAGCCTGCGCGACCACCAGAGCGCCCTCACCGTCGTGTCCCGGGACGAGCCGCCGCACGCCCGCCTGCTGCCGTACTTCCTGACGGTGATGGACCGCCCCGACGACCCGGCCGGACGCATCCGCGCGGGCAACGAGTGGGTGGTGGCGGCGCGCCTCGCCGACGCGCGTTTCTTCTATGGCGAAGACCTCGAGGCGGGGCTCGCGCGCCGCGCCGAGCAGCTCGCCCGGCTGGCTTTCCATGAGCGTCTGGGGAGCTACGCCGAGAAGACCGCGCGGCTGCAGGCGCTCGCCGGCTTCATCTGCGAGGAGCTGGGCTGGCAGGACGTGGCACCGGACGCGGTGGCGGCGGCTCGCCTTCTCAAGGCGGACCTGGCGACCGAGATGGTGAAGGAGTTCACCTCGCTGCAGGGGATCATGGGTGGCATCTACGCCCGCGGCGAGGGGCAGCCGGAGGCGGTCTGGCAGGCGATCTACGATCAGTACCTGCCCACCTCCGCCGAGGACGCCATCCCGCGCGGCCGCGCCGGCCAGGTCGCCGGCCTGGCCGACCGCATCGACAGCGTGGTGGGCATGTTCGGCCTGGGACTCCTGCCAACCGGCAGCAAGGACCCCTTCGGCCTGCGCCGCGCCGCCCAGGGCGCCGTGCGCATCGCCTTCGAGGGGCGGCTGGCGATCAACCTCGGACGCCTGGTGACGGCGGCGAGGGAGCTCTACGGCGAGCGCCTGACCCGCGGGGCCGCGGAGCTCGAAAAGACGCTGCGGCCGTTCCTCGACGACCGCATCCGCTACGTGCTCGGCATCTACGGCTACGCCTACGACGAGATCGAGGCCGCCCTCGCCGCCGGCGCCGCCGACCTCCCGGACCTGCGCGCCCGCGTCGACGCCATCCACCGCGTGCGCGGCGAAGCATCCTTCCTGTCGGTGGTGCTGGCGGCCAAGCGCATCGCCAACATCGTCAGGGACCTGCCCGACCACCCGCTCGATCCCGAGCGCCTGTCGCAGCTGGCGGAGCCCGCCGAGCGCGACCTCGCCGCCGCCTTCGCCGGCCTGCGCGCCGAGGTCGAAGCGGCCGCCGCCGCCGGCGACTACGAGCGCGCCCTGCGCCGCATCGCCGAGCTGGCGCCGGTGCTCGACCGCTTCTTCGTCGAAGTCCTGGTCATGGACCCCGACGAGCGCGTGCGCGCGAACCGCATCGCCCTCCTGCAAGCCATCCTGCGCACCGTCAGCCGCACCGCGAGGCTGACCGAGGTGGTCGTCGACAAGGCCGAGCACCGGGCGCGCGGCGGCGCGTAGCGCCATTTCCCCGCTACAAACAGCCGCGACGGCGGCTCCGTATACTCAAACAGCCACTCGGAGGACGACGAACCCGAGCACTGCAACCTGACACGGAGAGAGTCGCTCGTCGCCTCGCTCCGACTCGTGGCCGCCTTTCCCCAGGATTGGGTGGTAGCTTCGGAGGAATACGCAGACCGCATCGACGCTAACCGCTTTCGGCGCCCGTGGACCAAGGGTGTACGTTACAATACTTCCCGTAAGTGCTTAGAAAGGAGTGACCAGATGCGAGCAGGTGGCGTGGCCTGGCGGACAGCTATAGTTCTTATTGGGATTGCGTTTACCACGGAGAGTCTGTTGCATGGGCAACAGCGGCATCTGAAAGTAGCATCCAAACTCGACAGTGTGTTCCCCGGAGGGGAGGGGCTTTTCTTCGCCGCGACGTCCTTTTTTGTTGACACGAGTGGTGTCTATCGGATCGAGTCGGACCTGAACGACGAAGCAACCGGAGGTGATGCTCCACAGCAGCAATCATCGCTATACAGCGATTATTTGGACCCTGGCGATAGGACTGCAAATCTAATAGCAAACTTCGACCAATCAAGCGGTATCAGTCAATACCTTTCTGCTGGCACAATCTACACAGTGGTAGGCGCGAGCCCCTACACTGCGATCGTCGGTGGCGCGTTCGATGTGATTAACATTTCGGGCGGACCGGGACTTGTAAGCCTGTCTGGGTGTACGTACGTCGCTCAAAAGGACTTCTTTGATGGAGTCGTGAACGATGCGTCGGTCGGGCTCGGACCTAACTTCGGCGGCGTCTGCGTGTACGTGCTTACTAGAGACCGTCTCGGCGACACGTTAGTGCTGACACCCCAGAATCGGCGCACGACCAATTCGGTTGTATACTCTCTCTCGGCGGGCGGTCTCTCAAGTGCCGGAATAGATAGGGGAACCTTCGACCTTTCAATCACCGCGACTAGCCACTGTAGCGCGACGGGTAAGGGCTTCTATTCCATTACCATTGGCGGTTCCACGACTGCTCTCTACATAGTAAAGATAACAAGTCCATTGGGCAATGGCGTCAAGGAATATCGTCACGCCTCCGGGGCGGCGCCGAGCTCGGTGTACGACCCGAAGGCGCTCAGCTGCAGTACTCCGTAGACCTGAGCGCGGAGCGCGTCGGCGGGTCCGGGCGCCTACCGCATCCCAGGGCTTGATGTCAACGCCACCTGGGGGACTTCGACCAGTTGGTCTTGACCGGCTCACTCGGGCTCCTCGTCGGGGATTTCGATCTCCTCGGGCGGAATCCAGACCGTCTTGCCGTCTTTCCAGATCGGGATTGGGAGGCCCTCGCGTTTATGGGCGCGCCAGGCTATCCGGGCCGCCTTGCGGATTGCTGCATCGATCTGCGATCCTTCTCGGAGAATCGCAGCAACGTTCTTGGGCGGCTCAATCGGCATCCGGTCGATCCCCATAGAGTTCTGTCAGCTGCGTCCATGTGGTCGCGTCTTCGACCAGCCTCACATCTCTTCCTCTTCCTGCCGCGACCAGCTTTGGCGGCGGTGTGCCAGAGTTATCAAAGATACGCCAGGTATCCGCCATGGGTTGGTAGAGCGAGAAGAAGTTCTTCAGGCCCGCGTGGAAGCGGCGGCGAATCGTCCGCTCAGGCACCGCGTGGCCACCGCGGCGAACGCGATCCCTGACTCGCTCCAAGGCAAACTCGGGGCTGGGAAGCCATAGAAAGACGATGTGGAATAGATAGCCCTGCTGGATCAGCTCCAAGAGCCATCGAGCGTAAGACTTGCCGGCAAGGGTGGTCTCGAAGGCAAAGGTGGACCGACTGCTAGCGAGGTCTTTGATCCTGCTCAGCATGACTTTGCCTGCGGTCAAGGCGGCTCCCGCGGGATCGAAAGCGGCCAGGCCCTCGGCGATGAGGTCGGCGTTCACGAACTGCGTGACTCCGAGCGTCTCCTTGAGGAGGGGCGGCCCGGTCGTTGATTTTCCGGCTCCGTTGGGTCCGGCGAGGGCAACTACATCAGGCGACGACACGATCCGGGGCTCCTGTCGAGAGCGACGCAGCTTGGTTGGAGGCCTTGGCGCGATCCGCCATCGATCGTCACCTCCGGCCACGAGTATATGCGTGCAGTGGATCCTTACGGGGCGCTTAACGCCGCGAAGGACCGCGCGCGGACTCGGCGGCAGGGTGCTCACGCGGGCCCTGGGCGAGGATGGCTGCCGTCGAGGCCGCTCCGCGGGCAGCTTACGGGTTCAAGCGAGTGGTGCTTGTCCAGGGTGGGCAAGCGACAGCGCGCCGTCACGCCGATCGGTTAGACTCGCGGCCTACGGGATTGGAGGACGCATGGCAGCCAAGTACATCTATGCCTTCGGTGGCGGGACCGCGGACGGCAGGGGCGATCAGAAGGAGCTGCTGGGGGGCAAGGGGGCCGGGCTGGCGGAGATGAGCCGGCTTGGCATCCCGGTGCCTCCCGGCTTCACGCTCACGACCGAGGTCTGCACCTGGTTCCAGGAGCATCACGGGAGCTACCCGCCGGGGCTCGAGGGCGAGCTCGACCGTCAGCTGCGGCGGCTGGAGGCGCTGACCGGCCAGCGCTTCGGCGACGTCGCCAGTCCGCTGCTGGTGTCGGTGCGCTCGGGCGCTCCCATGTCGATGCCGGGGATGATGGACACGGTCCTCAACCTCGGCCTGTCGCAGGCCCTGGTCGACGCCTGGATCGCGCGCGGCGCCGATGCGCGCTTCGTGCTCGACGCCTGGCGGCGGCTGCTCACCATGTACGGCGACGTGGTGCTCGGCGTCGAGCACGCCGCCTTCGAGGAGATCCTCGCCGCGGCGCGCGCGGAGCACGGCGCGGCCAGCGACAACGAGCTGCCGCCCGCCGCCCTGGCCGCCGTCGCCGAGAAGTTCAGGCGCCTGATCGCCGAGCACGGGCAGCCCTTCCCCGAGGAGCCCCGCGCCCAGCTATGGGGCGCCATCGGGGCCGTGTTCTCGAGCTGGAACAATCGGCGCGCGCGCGAGTACCGCCGCATCAACGGCATCTCCGACCGCCTGGGCACGGCGGTCAACGTCCAGGCGATGGTGTTCGGCAACCGCGGCAACGACTGCGCGACCGGCGTGGCCTTCACCCGCAACCCGGCCACCGGCGAGGCGCGGGTCTACGGCGAATACCTGGTCAACGCCCAGGGCGAGGACGTGGTGGCGGGGATCCGCACGCCGCGGCCGATCGTCGGGCTGGACGGCGGCCGCGGGCTGGCCGAGGACTTCCCGCAGGCCGACCGCGAGCTGCGCGAGGTCTGCGCCCGCCTCGAGCGCCACTACCGCGACATGCAGGACGTCGAGTTCACCATCCAGCACGACCGCCTGTACATGCTGCAGACGCGCCGCGGCGCGCGCACCGGCCCCGCCGCCGTGCGCATCGCCGCCGAGCTGGTCGACCAGGGAATCATCACTCCGCGCGAGGCGGTGTCGCGGGTCAAGCCGGACGACCTGGTGCAGGTGCTGGCGCCCGAGTTCGACGTGCAGGAGAAGGCCAGGGCGGTGGCCGATGGCAGGCTGCTCGCGCGCGGCCTGCCTGCCGGCCCCGGCGCCGCCTCCGGCCGCATGGTGCTGTCGGCCGATCGCGCCGCCGAGCTGGCCGCGCAGGGACCGGTCATCCTGGTGCGCGCCGAGACCTCGCCCGAAGACATCGTCGGCATGCACGCGGCCGCCGGCATCCTGACCTCGCGCGGCGGCATGACCTCGCACGCGGCGGTGGTGGCGCGCGGCATGGGCAAGCCCTGCCTGGTCGGCGCCGGCGATCTCGACGTGGACGAGCGTGCCGGCGTGGTGCGGGCGGGAGAGCGGGTGCTGCGGGAGGGGGAGGAGATCTCGATCGACGGCACCACCGGCGAGGTGATCGCCGGCGGCCTCGCCACCCGCCCCTCGGCAGTGCTGCGGACGCTGGTGGGGGATGCCGGGGAGACCGGCGGCGACACCGCCGGTAAGACGGCGGCAGCCGCGAAGACCCGGGCCGCCGCCGCGGCCGCAGCGCCCTCGCCGGCGGTGATCAGCTTCCGCAAGATCCTGACCTGGGCCGACGAGCTGCGGCGGATGCGGGTGCGGGCCAATGCCGACACGCCGGTCGATGCCCGGGTGTCCCGCGCCCTGGGCGCCGAGGGCATCGGCCTGTGCCGCACCGAGCACATGTTCTTCGCGGCGGACCGCATCTCGTGGGTGCGGCGGATGATCCTCGCCGACGACGCCGAGGAGCGCGCCGAGTCGCTCGCGCAGCTGCTGCCGATGCAGCAGAAGGACTTCGAAGGCATCTTCGCCGCCCTCTCCGGCCTGCCGGTGACGGTGCGCCTGCTCGACCCGCCGCTGCACGAGTTCCTGCCCCACGGCGACAAGGCGCTGGCCAGCCTCGCCAAGCAGATGGGGGTGCCGGCGGCCAAGGTGGCGGCGCGGGCGGCGGCGCTCGCCGAGGCCAACCCGATGCTCGGCCATCGTGGCTGCCGCCTCGGCATGACGGCGCCCGAGATCTACGACATGCAGGTGGAGGCGATCGCCCGCGCCGCCTGCGTGCGGACGCGTGCCGGCGATCACGTCGAGGCCGAGATCATGGTGCCGCTGGTGGGCGCCGAGCAGGAGATGATCCGGCTGCGGGAACACATCGTGGCCACCGTCGAACGGGTGCTCACGGAGGAGAACCTGCGGCTGGCGATCGCCATCGGCACCATGATCGAGGTGCCGCGCGCGGCGCTGATCGCCGCCAAGATCGCCGTCCATGCCGACTTCTTCTCGTTCGGCACCAACGACCTGACGCAGATGACCTACGGTTACTCGCGCGACGACATCGGGCGCTTCCTGCCGCAGTACCTCGAGTCGGGCGTGCTGCCCTACGACCCGTTCGCGCGCCTCGACGACGAGGGGGTCGGGCAGCTGGTGCGCCTGGCCTGCGAGAGCGGCCGCGGGGCGCGCGCCGATCTGCATCTCGGCGTCTGCGGCGAGCACGGCGGCGACCCCGACTCGATCGATTTCTTCGACCGCGTCGGCCTCGATTACGTCTCCTGCTCCCCGTACCGGGTGCCGGTCGCCCGCCTCGCGGCGGCGCAAGCCACCCTGGC
>DATNKH010000533.1:0-15578 GCA_035603475.1 Thermoanaerobaculia bacterium | reverse complement strand
CTCACCCACCGCGGTTCTCGCACCATGACGAGCTCGAGCCGTACCTCCACAGGGCGGCGCTTCAAGAAGCGCTGGCCGCAACTCCCTTCGCACCGGCGAGCTTCGAGCTTGCTCCTCGCCCTTCGCCCGTCGGGGCGGGCGCGACCGGCACTCGCGAGTCCGAGGAGGCCTCGCGAGAGCAGGAGATGCGGCGTGAGATGCAACGCGGCTACCCTCCGCTGCGAGTCCGCGCCCTGGCGTGGGCCGGCACTGCGTCCGAGGATGTCTTGGCGGAGCTGCGGCGTTTGATCGCCGAATGGCGGGCGGAGTGGATCCACCCGCGAGACCGCACGGCATGGAGCCCTCAGGAGCGTGCCGCGATCCTCATGGAGACGATCCTCGCCCTGCCCGGAAACCATGTCTCGTTGATCCGGGAGGTCGTCGATGCCGCCGAGCGCGCCCTCGGCGCCTCGCAGGGTCTGGCGCGCATCGCCGGCGCTGACGTGCTCTCGCGCGACGAGCGTTACCTCGCTGAGGCCGACCGTCTGATCCGCATGGAGCTCGATCACTGCCGGCCACCAGCAGTGCCAGCCCGGGACGCGATGGAGCGGCTCTTTCAGCTCTACCATCCGGCCGCTCGCATCGCCGCCGCTCTCGCCCGGCGCGTGATCGTCGCCGCGCGCGACGTGGCGGGCGAGATCGACAGCCGCATCTACGCGAGGGCCGAAGCGCTCACGGGCATCGCCGAGGCCGCCGAGGCGAACCTTGACGCGGAGCACCTGGATGAGATCTGTGCGCTGAGCCGCTACTGGTGGAGCGTCGATCGACGGAGTGCCCGGCAGGCTGGCGAATGTGCCCTGGGCCTGCTGGCCCTGAAAGATCCTGGAGGTGCCGTGACGCGGGCCTGGGGGCTCGACCAGCAGGGTTTGCTCGATTTCGAGGACGGCCTCGGCCACGCGGTCGCCGGTGCTCTGGCGGCACGCACACTGCCGCCGGAGGCCACCTGGCCGATCCTCTCGCTCTTGACCCGCCCGTCTCTGCTGGACGCCGTCGCCCGAGGTTCGATCGAGCAGCTTCATCAACGCGGCCTTTCGGTCGCTGCACCGCTGAGCGCCTACTGTCGGCAGGCGCTGCTCGATGCCGCTGTCTCTCGACCGTTGGAAAATGCGCAGGAGATCGTCGCCTGGGCCCGGCGCGTTGGCCTCGACGCATACTCGGCGATCCGCGAGATGCAGGCATACTCTTCAGCGCTGGAGGTGGCCTTGGCCGAGCCGCGTCCGGTGGGACGTCCGCCGGAGCATGAGCCGAGCGGGCGCCGGTCGGAACTTCAAGCGGCTCCGAGCAAGCTCTCCCAGGTTGTCTCGCAGCACCTCCCGCAAGCCCCGCGAGCGGCGCTGGCGCGGCTCGACGATGCAGCCGATGGCGAGCTCGCAGAGCTCACCTTGTTTGAGCTTCGACGCTTGCTGCAGTCCCTCATGAAAGCGCTCCCTCTCTCCGATCGTCCACGGCTCGCCAGCGCGATCGAGCGCTGGGGGGCCAGGGAGAAGGGCGCCTTTTCAGTGTCGCTCCTCGACATGCTGCTCGACGACGGCGGCGCCGAGGAGCCGGATCTCGCGCGAGCAGTCGCCGACTCGATCGGCAGACTTCTCACTCCGGACACCCTGGAATCGCTGGCCTACTCCCACGCCTCTGCAGAGCGAACCGCTTTGGTCGATGGGCGGTGGGCTCTCCCCGGCGCGAGGTTGGACGCGATCCTCCGCGCCATGGCGGAGCACCTTCGCGATCTCGGGTCCGACACCCTCTTCTTCCTCGCCCGCGAGGCCGCGAGCCTGCTCGGTGCGGAGGACCTTGCCGGCGTGGCGCGGGAGTTCATTGCTCGCACAGTGGCGGAGGCTCCGGACCTGGGGGAGCCAGCCGTCCCCGGACCGGAACCGCAGCGGACGATCCCGTACGCGCTGGTCCTGGCACTCGGTCATCCCCGTCAGGAGCTCCGGTGGCGAGGAGTCTACGGCGTGGTCCACGGGTTGGCGGATTCCGGGGAGCCTGAGAGCTTCCTCGGTCCTCTCGTCGACGCCATGGACCGCACCGATCTTCCCCGCTGGCTGTCCGTTCGCGAGTGGCTGGCATTCGCGCTCGAGCACATTGCACTGCGTAAGCCTGGCGTTCTGCGGAGCGCTGTGCCGAGCCTGATCCCGCATACGCTGTCCCGGGAGCTGCCACACGCCAAAATCAGGCACCATCTCAAGCAGGTCCTCCTCGCGATAGAGGCGAGCTTCCCGGGCACCCTGGGCGTCGACCTCGCGGCGATTGAGCGCATCAATATGCCCGTGGCCGTCGTGCCGCACCAGACCGCACATCCGATCCCGGTGCGCAACCAGCCGGAGCAAGAATCGGTAGCCGAGGACGAGGATCGTCTCACGCCGGATCCCATGGACACCATCCGTTACTGGTACGAGCCCTTAGCACGGTGCTTTGCTGGAGACCCCCGGCACGTCCAGCAAACCGTCGTGCAGAAGGCCACCGATTGGCTTGGCCGTCTTGAGATCACCCGCAGCGCGGTCGATGCAGACGACGCGCAGTTGGGCAAGCAGCTGGGCGACCGCTACGACTGGGGTACGACCAGCAACCATCACGGCTCTCAACCGCAGGTGGAGCTGCTGCGCCTCTATGGCGAGCGGCACGGCCTCTACCTCGCCGCCGGCGAGCTCGTCGACACCACTCCGGTGGTCGAGACCACCTGGTCCGACGGTCCGGGTACGGAGTGGGGCGATTGGGCGCCTTACAACCTCCGCGGAGCCGACCCGGCCTTGCCCGCGCGCCTGCTCGACGCCCCGCCGCCGCTCGCCGATAACTATGGCATCTTCGCCAGCCCGGTCGACCAATGGGTCAAGAAAGAAGAGCCCGATGCGTTCTCCGGCGAGCTCGCGGTCCCGGGAGAAGCCACTTGGATCGTCGTCGTCGGTGAGCGGCAGGGGCTGGCGATCGACCGCAGCTTCACGGCAGAGGTCCGCTCCGCGCTTGTCAGCCCGCGGGCGGCATGTGCCCTGGTGCGGCTTCTCGAGAGTGAAAGCCGGGACGCTTTCCTGCCGTTCTTCGAGCTTCAATACGACCATATCATCCCAGAGATCGAGCAAGTCCTGGGACAAGCCGGGAGTGGGTCCGAAGAACGGCACCGCGGAGAGCACGCCGCCCTTGACGGACTCTTCATCCTCAAGGCGTGGGTTGTGCGGTTTTACCAGGAGGCGTCCCTCCATGACCTGGATCCCACATGGCCGAGGCACGGGCGACATTACGGACTTCCGAGTCTCGATGTGGTGCGTCGGCTGCGCTGGACCCGGCATCCGGCGGAGCTCCTCTGGCGCGACAGCGCGGGCCAGACGGTGGCACGCTGCGATGTCTTCCGGCGATCCGATGCGAGAGAGAGCCGCTACCTGGGAGGCTTTCGCCTAGTGATGCGGCGCGACGCGGTCGCGGCCTATGCACATGCCACTGGTCTGGACGTCATCTTCTCCGTGCGGGTGAGCCGGCAGGCAAGTTCGGAAGGCCGTGCGAGCGGCAAGGGGGAGTTCGACCCGGGAACTACCCGGTGTTTTCTGTGGAGTGACCTCGACAAACCCCGCGCCGGTGCGAAGAGCTGATCGTCATGGCGAAACATCGGAACTCCCGGCCAGGCCGCGAGGCTCACAGCGCGTCCTCTGGTGCCGGCGCCACCCTCGAGGAACGGACCCGCGCTCTGCTCGACAAGCTTGGTCAAGGCGCCCTCGTACTGGAGCAGTGGATGGCGCACTACCTGGCTGAGCTGCTCGAGCGCGCACACGATCCGAGGTCCACATCGCGCGCACGGTCGGCAGCCCGCGCGGAGATCGCGCGGGTAGTCCCGGCCCTCTGGGAGCAACAGGTCGCCCGCGAGGCCGTGCACGTCCGGCAGCAGGTCGACTACTGGCTGCGCCGAACGGACAAGCTCGACGCCGAGGCCGAAGAGCTCCTGACTCCTCTGCTCGCGAAACCTGAGAGCTCAGCAGGCATCCCGGAGAGCAAGCTGTCCGATGCCCTGCGGGCGCTACACGCGCTCACTGAGCTGGCCACCCGCTGCCTGCTCACCGGTGCCGCGGCGGAAAGGGCTCGAACCGGCGTGAGCCCCGAGGCCCTGCACAGGTTCCTGAAGCGGGACGAAGAGCTGCAAGGGATCGAGAGCGTGCTAGCGCGTATCGTTCCCGGGTTCGCCACCCTCGACCGCACAGACTCGGACGCCGCCGTCACGTTCCTGCATAGGATCCTTCTCGCCGCAACCCGAGCACAGCTCGCGATCCTCGAGCGCTTATCCCCCGGTCCCTTGTCGCTTCCCAAGCCGAGGAAGCCAGGATCCCGGAAGAAGCGGGCCTGACGGGTACCTGCCGTCTCGGCACCGCGCGGCGCCGGTCGGCGCAGATACCTGGCCCGTAGGCAGGTTGCCAGGGGCGGTGGTGCCAGGGCCGGCGGTGCCTGGCTTGCGACGAAGCAGATGTCCCGCACTTGACCGGCCTGCTCCGCTCAAATATATAGCCTCTTCTCAATATGCTCGGCAGGCAGGGCTAGGCAGACAGCGCGCATGGGAAACTCGGTTCTTCGCCGCCATGCCAGTGGGAGGGCCAAGAGTGGAAACCGACGCCCGCTACCAGGCTAAGAACGCGGAGTTCCACCTCAGTCCCCCTGAACTTCAGAGCCTCATTGACCACGCCGCTTGCCTACGGGACCGCTTGATCATCGCACTCTTCGTGTATACTGGACTGCGCCGCGCAGAACTGCAGAAGCTTCGGGCCGGTGACGTGGACTACCCGCGCCGTCGGCTGCTCATCAGGAGCGGGAAGGGTGGCAAGCAAAGGATTGTCTTCCTTACTGACTCGCTTATCGAGGACCTGGGGAAGCATGCCGAGTCAAATGACCGTTTCCTGTTTTGTGGTCGAGGAGAGCAACCGATGTCTCTGCGGAACATCAACTACATCGTCAGTAGAACCGCCGAGCGCGCCGGTGTGCAAACGCCGAATCCTCGCTACAGAAGCGTCGGTCCCCATCTCCTGCGCCACTCTTTTGCGCGGAACTGGAAACGCGCGGGAGGTTCTCTTGAGTCCCTCCAGAAGCTACTTGGGCACAGTAGCCTAAAGACCACGCTCGACATCTACGGCACCGAGAGTCAGGGCGAAACGGAAGACAACTTTAGGCTTATCGCCAGAATGCTTGCCTTCAACGCCTGAATTGCATACTCTTGATAGAGTGGGAAGCAGCCACGATGCTGCAGCGCGATCAAGCCTACCTTCTCCTCGAGGTCTTTGTTCTATCTGCGGTGATATTACTCTATTATGATCGGATAAGGTGGAAAGAGCTTGCTACGTCTTCATTCCTTGGCAGGTTTGCGCTGCTCTTCGTCGTCTGGATTTGCGTTGATCGTCTCGCGCTTAGCCTCGGAATCTGGGGTTTCCCGGATGGAGGGACGTTGCCTCTTCGCATCGTCGGTATTCCGCTAGAGGAGTATGTTCTGTTCGCGCTACACACGTTCGTTACTTTCACTGTGTGCAATCTGGTAAGCGGCGAGTAAGACCATGTCACGCTATAGTCTCTTTAATATCTCCATAACCATCCTGGCGCTGACGCTTAGCGCTCTCTTCATTCGCTCACGCGTGCAGTTTGTGGTCGTCCTGCGAACGGCACTAACCATCACTTTACTATCCTACCCATGGGATTTCTTTGCCATCCATTACAGGGCCTGGTCCTATGAACACCCAGGCCCTAAGCTCCTGAACGTTCCGATCAATGATCTGCTATTTATTTTTAGCTGCACGCTCTTTTCTGCTAGCCTTCTTACCTTTCCTGGCTTGGGCAGGCTCCGCGCTCATGAACAGGCCAACCACGAAAGTGGACCAGATAATCCCCCAGAGTGCGTACGCTGACGATTGGCGAGATTGAAGCCTGAAATATCCGAGAGGCAAGCGTCTTTGAAGAAATGCGATATCACTATCTGGACGCGCGTCAGCAATCAGCGCAATCGGCTCTGAAATTCCATAAAGCGGCAGCGTAACAGCTAGATTATCCGATCCAAAGCGGATTCTATCGTGGTTCAAGCGTACGAGGCGTTCGTCGAGTGAAAGAAAGACCCTTCTAGCCGTGCCATTCTTCCAAGGAATTTTGAACGAGACATCACGTGGTTCCATTATCAAAAGGAGCTGATTTTCCTCTCGCGACACGCCTCCGGTATCTTGGCTCATGCGGATTGTTGCCGCTGAGATCGCGTCTTCCGGACTCTGAATTGGACGGATCGGGGAAAGGAATGTAGCAAGAAAGATTACGATCAAGCCTGGCACTACGAAGTAGGCGAAGATCCTGCTGCGGCCCTCAGGCGCCTCTCGCAGGAAAGTGCGTATACCGTCAAGTACCTCACCGAGCATTCAAACTGGCTCCTTCGTCCTCCTCGCGACGCTGAAATCTTCTGACGATCGACAAGATGATTACGCAAGATACAAGTATCGCCGCCCCAACGGAGAAGGCCTGGATTTGCTCCGGGACGGGCCTCTCTAGAATCTGATGAAAGTGCACTATATAGATAAACCACGCCAATGCTGTTAGCAGGATTACTCCCGGAAGCGGTTTAAGGCTCAAGGGGCGGCTAAGGCCCGAGGTTGACAGAGTAGCAGCCGCCACTGTCGCATAAGAGTAGATGAGAAAGAGGCCCATGAGGTATGGGTTTTCCAAGCCTGCCATAAAGGCCATAAATCCTACGACTATGACAGCGAAGGTGCCCCCCATAACGTAATGAAAGAGAGAAAGTGTGTAGACGTTCTTTGGCTGCGGCTTCCTTACCTTAAGCATGATTACGTGAGTAGCAGTGATCAGGGCGTTCTCAAAGGCAGATAAGAAGGCGGCCGACATGCCTAAGAGTAGACATGTAAGGGTGATTTGGTTATGTGAGATGAAGCGAAAGAAATCGAAGGCTTGGCCAGACAGCTCGGGGCGTGGCAGAAGAATGGCAGCCGGGGCTAGCAATACAAAGGGCAGCGTGCCAAGTACAACCAGGGCTCCAAAGGATGAGGTGCTTTCGCCGGCACGAGAAACGATGAAGACTCGTTTCCATGTATCCGGACTGGCAATGAAGAAGGCGCCTCCGGTGCATGCTCCGATCAGGAAGTTAACAAGTGACACCGCCGCTGAAAAAAGTGGCAGCTCAAATACCCAAACCCTCGGACGTAGGGGAGAGACCAAGGTTGTCCAGCTAGAGCTAGACGAGCCGAAATGAATTGCAGCTGAGCCGCTGATCACAGCACACATTAGAAGGGCGAAAGCAAACTGTACCATCTCAGTCCTGAAGGCCGCGAGATAGCCGCCGCGTAAGCAGTAGAAATATGCCACCATTGCTAGCGAGACAGCAAACACTGTCGCGTCATTAGGCGATATGCCAAAGGCGTGTACTACCAGCTCTCGGAGTATGAGAAGCTCAGAGATGGCGAACCCGACTTGCGTGAGGGCGAGTAGCAGCCAAAAGAGATGCTCAGAAGATGGTTCGATCGCCAGGTTGCGAGAGCCCAAGAATGCCTCAAAAGAGAGCGCCCCTGACGCTCTGATGGTTTTGCGAAGGAACCAGAGACCCAAGACTCCACCTACCGCGACGCCCAAAATTGCCATGGCGCCACACAACAAAAAGATAGCCCAATAGGCGCCGAATAAAGCGGTTAAGGAAGAAATTGTTCCTGCGTGAACGAGCCAGGGCGAAGGAAGTGAATCGACGTCTAAGGGCCTCTCACGTTCAAGTGGCGCGCTGGCGGTCTGGAAATGGATAATCACCAAGCCCAGAATTAGTAGTATTGCTACTATGATCGGCGGCATGTACTTACGTTTCCCACTCTATCAATAGTGTGCAATCAACAGACCCAGTTCGTTTCAGATAAGAGCGCCGGCGAGATCCAGCAGCTCGGCCGGGCCGGCTCTTCCTTCCGCCTGGTCCAGCCGCCGAGTACGGGGAAGACGCTCGGTCGTTGCCCGTTCGTCTTTCCCAACCAGTTCGACGTCTATCTCCACGACACCTTCAACGGCCAGCTCTTCGGCCGCTCCGACCGGGAGCTGAGCCATGGTGCGTCCGGGTGGAGGAGTCGGGCGTGCCGATCGCGCTATACGTCCTCTACCCGGCCGCCTGGGTGGACGGCCAGCGCGGTCGAGTTTCGCCGCGACATGTACGGCGCGATGCCGCGCCGGCTCGCGAGACGCCGCTGTGGGAGAACTTGGAACAGCTCCGCGCTCAGAGGCGGTTCCGCCCGGCAGCCGGCGCGGCGGGTGACTCCGTAGGCGGGTGTTGGCCGAGAGTAGGCAGGCCGCGCCGGCGGGGGTCTCGGCTATCTGGCGCTCACCAGGGGCGAGTGCGCAGCCATGCTGAGCCGCGGAGCGATGAGGATCATGGATTCTTCTGGTCGACTTCGGCTTCTCGGTCTTCGCGGGCGGCCTGGCGTTGCCAGGCGTCCCTGATCTCTTCGAGGACTCTCCGGGTGCGCGGCCAGCCGGAAGCTCCGCGCGCCCACTGCGCCGCCTGCTCGGCGAGCTCTCGTTCCTGGGCGCCGCCTTCGTGCATGAGCTTGTGGTAGACACCCCGTTTGTTCATCTGTTCTCCGACGATGCTTTCCTCGACCGCTGACGAGTCGATTTCCTCGAGCAGCTCGCGGACTGCGCGAGTCGGCCATGCCCCGTCCAGCGGATCGGGTGGTGCAAACGCCAGGATCTTGCCGATGTGCACGTCAGCCACTGCCACGCGATCGCGTTCCGCGGCCAGGGCCCTCGCGCGCAGGACCCAGGCTTTGAGAGCCGCGGCATCGACCGAGCCGTCGGCGGTCCGTCCGGGTACGGTTCGCCAGGACTGCAGCACGCGGAAGCCGGCGGCGGCGAGATTCCTGGTGGCCTCCGAGGTCTCGTTGGGCCCGGCGGCGGTCTGCGAGTGCGGCTTGTAGATGGCACACAAGACCTCGACGAAGAGGTCGGGGTCGTCCGCCAGCAGCTGGTGCAAGGTCAGGGGTTCTCGGCGATGGTCGAGGAAGGGGAGCCAGAGGAATTCCTGCCGGCCCAGGTCGGCGGCGGCAAGGTCGTTACGCTGGCGTAGCTCCGCGAAGACCTCGTCCATGTGCCGAGGCCATTTCCGAGGCGTCGCGGCGCCTTCGCGAATCTCGGACAAGGCGCCATCGAGCAGCGACAAGACGAGCTCCGACGCCAGCGTGGCGAAATGATAGGCGAGGGCGTCGACCGCCTCGAGCGCTCGGCCCACCTCGAGATACTTCCGCGCCGCCTGCTCCGCGCCTTGTTGACCTGGGAGGAGCAGCCAAGCGGGTTTCTTGGACCAATAGAGGGTCTCGACCTCGGCGCCCAGGGACGCAACATCGCGCCACGCACCCGGATCGTCCGGCCAATCGCGGAGCAGCAGGACCGCGCGCTCGGCCTCCCAGCCCTGAGCCCGGATCCAAGCGATGACATGCTGACGCCAGGTCTCCCCATGGATGCGAGCGGCATGGCCGGAGAGGCCTGTCGCCAGGGCGGCCATGGCAGCGTCGGAAAGCGTCGCTTGCGCCAGCAGGGCGTCCAGGATCGGGACCTCGAAGGCGACGGACGCGACGGCGCCAACGAGCTCAGGCATTGCCACCGTGGTCGCGAGGCGAAGAATCCCGGTGATGCCCGCCGCCGAGAAGATAGCCCTCAGCGCATCGATCCGCAGCGCTTCGATCTGCTCCAGGTGGAGGCCGCGCATGGCGGTTGGAAAATGGCTCTCGAACAGCCAGCTGTTGCTTCGCACAGCGTCGTCGGGCTGCAGTTTGTCCGCAATGGCGGCGAGACGACGGACTTCTTCGGGCGGCAGCGACCAGGGCGCTGCCGGCGCGCTTTGGTGCCGCGCGAGCTCATCGCGCACCGCTTCCCAGACCGTCAGGCGCTGCGGGTGGGGAATCTCGCCTGCCGCATACTGCTCGAGCAGCTCGAACAAACGGCTGCGATGGGCGGCCCCCAGCTGACCGAGCCGCCTGAGGATCGACGCCCAGCGCTCAGGATCGTGGTCGAGGAGGTCGAGCGCACGGCGGACGATCGCATCGACCCCGTCGGCCTGCGTCTGTTGAGGATCCTGCCGCTCGGAGGCCGCGAACTCACGCCACTGGGGCCGATAGGTCGGAAACGCCGTATCTCCCTGAACCGGGAGGAGAGTCAGCAATAACTGCCAGCCCACCGTGGGCTCTTTGGCCAGCAGCTTGTCGAGCACCCGCAGGCGCGCGTCGAGCGGCGCGTTCGTCGAGGGCCACCAGGGCAGGAAGAGCGCGCGCAGGCTGTTGAGCGGTCGATTGGCAAGCCGCCCTCCGGGGTCCAGTCGGGCCAGACGCGCGAGGATCATAACGGCGCGACCGAAGTGGCCAGGATCCCAAGCGACGAGTTCCAGCGCCCAGAGGAGGTAGGTGTGGGGACTGCTCGGCGAGCCGAAGAGGTTGGACTCGGAGAAGATTTCGGCCACTGCCGAGGGCTCACCGTGGACGAGCCCGTCGATGGCCGCAACTAAAGGGCTCGGAGCGGTCTCCATCAGGACCATGAGTTGCTGCGCCAGGCTGGCCAGGAGGCGCTGGTCGAATCCCTCGGCCGTGATGCTCCTGACGATATCGTCGGCGAAGGCCTGGGAGTCGGCGCCGGAGATCAATGACGAGCTCTCGCCGCGGACGGCGACGAGGCGGAGGGTGTTAGCGAGCCCGGTCCGAAGGTAAGCGCTATGCGACAGCTCGTGGTGGTGCAGTGCGGCATAGAGGCGCTCGTCCGGGGGCAGCTCGAGCGCCGGATCGAGCTCCCTGAAGACCTTGAGCGCGACCTCGCGCAGGCGCCTGAGGTGGTGCTGAGTCAGCCGTCGGGCGAGCAGCTCGAAGGCGTCGACCGGCGCCCGGAGCATCCAGATGCTTCCGAAGCGCTCCAGCGGCGCGTCTTGAACGTGGAGGAACCGGAGGAAGAGCTCCTCCGTTTCCTCATAGGCCTTGCCGGCGAGCTCGGCGAGGATGGCGCGATCGGCCTCGCGGCTAGAGTCCCACCCGCCAGCGAGAACCGCGGGGAGGAGAGCGTTGACGTCCGCGTGATCGAGCCAGATGGGATTGCACACCGGGCTTCCTGGTCGACGTCGCCGGAAGATGGTGACGCTCCGCCCGCACTCCCAGGTCATCTCGGCCGCCTTCTCGGGATCGACGCCCATGGTGCCGAGGGCTGCCGCGAAGACGGTGAGGGATGGCCGGTCCAGCGTGATATCCGCAGCTTGCAGCGGCGCATCATTTCCAAGCGGCACGATGGTCAGGTGTCCGGGCAGGAAGGCGCTGGAAACCGTCTGGTCGAAGGTACGAAGCGCGATGACCAGGGGCCCGAAGCCGTGGAGCTGGCGCGCGAGCTCCGGCCGGTCGACGACCAGCATGCGCGCGTGCACGAAGCTCGCGAGCTCCGGTTCGGCGGTACGAACGGCGGCGACGGCGAAGGCCAAGGCCTCTTCTTGCGAGTCGGCGCGGATGACGATCTTGCGACCGGAGGTGTCGCGCAGCAGCCGCCGCAGCTGGTCCGCCTGTTCCCCACGTCCGGCGAGGAGGAGCTCCTCCCCCAGCCTGGGGTTGGCGCTAGCGGCGTTTGCGGTCCAGAAGTCGTCCGCGCTCTGGACGCCGTCGGCCGGCTTCTTGCCGAGCTTGGATGCGAATTCCGCGGCCACCGCCGGCGACTCGTAGAGCCAGTGCTCGAGATCCACGCCGTCGATGGTGCGGATGGCGCGCCATGAGCTCCGGGTCTTCATCCTGCCGGCCCAGTCGGCCTTATCCAGCCAAACCCGCGGGGTCAGCGCCACATAGGTCGTGCGCAGCGGATCGACCTCGCCCGGGGATTGAGATCTGGCGTTGAAGTCGTCGGTGGCCTTGCGTTCGATGTCTTTGGAGGTTCCCGCCTCCCAGGCCGATCGCCCGCCGGGCACGAGATGAAAGCTCCCCTCGGCAGCATCGAGCAAGCCGTCGCAGCCGGGGAGCTGAGCGAAGTCGCCGCGCGGGAAGCGATAGTGGCCAAGAACCACGGTCGCCCGGATCAGATCACCCACCAGGTCGATGATCTCGGTACGAGAGGGGATCGTCTCGGCCCACTGGTCCAGGTCGCTGGCGGTCACCCATCGGAATCGCATTGGTTCAACCTGCTAGATCCACCGTCTAACATTCTGCCACAAGGGGTCTTCGACGGGGAGGCGGCCGTGCCTGTCTGTCGAACACGGATCGGACTTCAGCGACCCCTGGTGGTGAAGGATCAGTGTGGTGCCGGCGGCCGCGGACGCCTTGGCCGACCTTGGCGGTCGCAGAAGGGGCGAGCGGTGGTCGGGAAGTGCGGGGGGATACGGAGAGCAGCGAGGTGCCGGCGAATGTAGGGATCGGCGAGGATCAGGGTGCCGGGGTCACGCCGAGGAGGGTCCGAGCCTCGGCGCCGCCACGAGGGTACTGGGCATGTCGTTCTAGAGACCGTCCGGGCATTGATCAACCCTGGCATACACGTCATGATTCGGGAGGCCGCCTACTACCACTGGCAGAACAGCAGGCTTGGTGGCCACGGTATCGCCTTGGACGATGGCTCGCTGCTGAAAGGCTAAGTACTGGGCTCATCACAGAGTCGGCTAAAACTTCGGGATAGGTAGGCTAGAGGAATCTATATACGGCGCATCAGGTCTGGCGCGCGGGTCCGTGCGGGCCAGGAGCGCCACGCATTCGTTGACGTTTCTGCAGGCGGTGAATCTTGATGAGCTTGAAGGGTAGGTGAAGATGGACCGAATTGCCGCGGATCCAACCCTTCTGGTCCTCGTTGAGCCGGTCTCGAGAGGCCTTGACTTCTGCAAAGAGAAGCTCGGTTCCTCTGGAGGCCAGGAGATCGGGCCAACCGAGCTTCCGACCCCAGTAATCATCGACCAGATAGCGAAGGATCGTCTTTAGCGTAGCAGGCGAGAGGATCTGGGTTACGGTTCTAGCTAGTGCGACGTCCTTGTCACGGTGCACCCAGAGATACTGCCGCAAATCGGCACTGGGCTCGACGTTAGCGTCGAAGAGGTCAAGGACCTCTTGGCAGTTAGCGCCTATTGAGCGCAGCTGTTCCTCAATGTTTTCGCGGCGACGGGCGCCATACCCAGGAGTTCCCATATCCTCAGGCAGATCGGTCCAAATTCGCCACCGGGACGCCCGGTGTTGTTCAAAGCCCGCGCGTTCGCCAAAGGCCACCTTCCGCACCTTGGGATCACCGGGGTCCTGGATCAGGCGGTGCAAGAAGACGGCGAAGAGCGTGTGAAAGGGCGTGCTCTCGCTGAAGAGAACCTGGTAGCCGAGGCTGCGCAGATAAGAAGCGCCAAACTCCTCCACGCTGATGAGCGTAGCTCCATCGATGATTCTGGCTCTTGTCTTCCCGGTCTCGTCCGGCGGTGCGAAATCGGCGTGAAGCGCGACAGTCTCTACGCCGTACGCTCCAATCACTTCCTGTTGGGAATGCTCCGAAAACGAGTACCTGGGGGCAATGGCGTGTTGAGCTTTTATCTGCTCGAGCACTTCGTTTTCGATGCGCTGTCGGTGCTCGGCGGTTATCTCCTTCGCGCTCATCTGAAGTGCGTGGATCTTACGCCGCGTTGCGAAGAAGATCTCTCGCCAGTAGTAGCGACGGATCTTCGACGTGCTGCCATGGAGCTGAGCCTTGGGATATGCCTTAGGAGGTAATCCGCGACACTCGTCGCAGATCCCTGGCTGGAAGCCGAGGTTGACCTTGACCCGTTCTTGCGACCTGAGGTCGACGCCATGACGCAGCTGGTGCGGCAAGAACGTTCGACCGAAATCCTCGTCACATAAACACATCGCCAGACCGCCACAATCTAGACAGCGGTATTTGCGTATAAACTCGTAGGGGTTCAGCAGAGCTACGTTGGAGTGAGGGCAGGAGGGCATTGGGCGTTGAGGATGTTCAGGGAAAGCGCAAGATCAGGATAGCGTGGTCTTTGGGGATGCGGTGGCCTGCAGCGCGCAACGGCGATGGTAGTTTGGTGAGGATAGCCTACCAGTCACGCTGTCATTGTATCGCACCTTGGTGCGCAGCGCGGTAGTCAGGGGTCGCCAGGCTCGTAGCGCCGTGGCGTTAGGATGTCCAGCGCCCGGTGGCAAGGTAGCCAGCCATCTCGCTGATGACTTATGCTCTTGTTTGGTCACGCTCAGTGATGGCGGGAGGGGCCGCCTATCGCTAAGCGTGATCAGCCGGGTGCCCCAAGCCATCGATGCCGTGCTCGGTCTCATCTATTCTATCGGTTCCTGTCCCCTTCCTCAGAAGACTCGTTAGCGTGGGCAAGCAGCTGCGTTACGCAAGTGCTAGCCCTTCTTTCTTTCGACCAATGTGATTACAGTTTCAAGTTGGAGTAACGAGACAAACTGGGTGATGACCACCCCCAAGAAGAGGAAACAGGCTGCACCCTGCAATAGCACAAGAAACCATTGGCTATCGTCGCCTGGAGGCAAGGCAGGCGCAAAAGTGAGACCGACAGAGAACGCCTGTATAAGAGCTTGGCACCTTGGTACCGGGAGGCTAATCTTTTGATACGTGAATGCGAAGAGGAGGGCGAGAGTCGCATAATTTGCCAGCGCCAGGATCACGACTCGCGGCGCAGTGGATATAGCCCGACCTTCTGTGATCTTACAGATTCCAAACAAGAGAACCCCGAGTTCCTTATTAAGAATTCCAAGAATTCGGAGAAGGAATAAGAAGACGAACCACGCGGGTAAGTCTTTTGCAAAGAGTGCGGCAAGGAAGGTGCCAACTAGCCATCCTAGTATGTAGTATTCTGATATGAGGTATCGTCGATGCCGAATCGCCTGCCAAGCAGGAGAATTGCAGTCGGTCTGGCCTTCGCGCATCTTGTAGTACTCATCAATCCATCGGTAGGGCGAAAGCCAGTACACCGCGTTGATCAAGAACTTAACAAAGGGGGCGATGTGGCCCTCTTGGGGCTGGCTGCTAGAGCTAGATGCTGCCATAGGTCAAGGGCCTCGGTTCCTGCCGCATAGCAGTTCTCTCAAAGTATGGGTCTTCACGGTATTGCGTGGGTCCATGGGCCGGGAGTTCGAGCCCTCGGCGCAGGCGATCCGCAACTTGTCGCTCAGCCCACACAGCTGGTAGGCGGGTAGAGCCCAGCGACCCCCTGGGAGCCCTCCACCGAGCCCGGCTCCGGAAGATGCCTAGGGAAGGCCAGTCTTGGCCGGGCCCCTCCACTGGGCAGGACAGGCCCGCAGAGTCTCGGCGCTTCCCTACCATCCAGAGTCCCGACTCCATCTCTGGCAGCCTACGACCTAAACTTAGCAACTAGGTTACCACAGATCCTTATGGTGTCAATGTTCTGCTCTCATCGGCTCATCGGGGGTCGATCGCGGTGCCTGCGACGCTCAAGAGCGCGTCGCAGCCGCCCTGGAAATTGCACGGCTTGGGATCGCTCCGTGCCAGCGGTGTGGCTTGGTTTGGCCGCAGCCGCCAACTCTCTGTTTCCGATCCCTTGTGCAGCCGGGTGGCGCCGCGAGCTGGAGTGCACGCGACCGTGGCCATCATCCCTC
>DATNKH010000532.1:0-8454 GCA_035603475.1 Thermoanaerobaculia bacterium | reverse complement strand
GGGGTGAGGTCGGCGATCGGCAGTGGTGCCGCCAGCTGAGCCAATGCGTAGTCGCCGCCCGGCGCCGACACCACCACCGGCTGGATCAGAGCAGCTCCTCGCGCCCCCGGTCGCCGAGCTCCCGCACCAGCCGGCGCACCTCCTGGGAGCGGTGCTTGGGCATCACCAGCACGGCATCGCCGGTGCGCACCACCACCAGGCCCTCGACGCCGAGCACGGCGACGGTGCCGGCGTCCGAGAACAGCAGGTTGCCGCTGGCGTCGACCGCCAGGCAGTCGCCGCGCCCGGTGTTGCCGAGGGCATCGGCCGGCAGCACCTCCGCGAGCGCCTCCCACGACCCCAGGTCGCTCCAGCCACAGTCGAGCGGCAGGGTCGCGATCGTGTCGAGCTTCTCCATCACCGCGTAGTCGATCGAGCGCGCCGGCAGGCGCGGGTAGACCTCCGCCAGCCGCTCGGGGGCGGCGGCGATCTCCTCCAGGCCGCGGGCGAGCTCCGGCTCGTGGCGCGCCAGCAGCTCGAGCAGCCGGTCGCCGCGGAACAAGAAGATGCCGGCGTTCCAGAGGTGGCGCCCGGAACCGGCGAAGCGTGCCGCGTCCTCGGCGCTCGGCTTCTCCAAGAAGCGCCGCACCCGCCGCACGCGGTCGCCCTCCGCGAGCTGCTCGCCCTCCTCGAGCTCCAGGTAGCCGTAGCCGGTCTCGGCCCAGCGCGGCGTGACGCCGAGCGTCATCACCTCGTCGCGCGCCGCGACGACGCGGGCGGCGGCGGCGAGGGTGTCGCGGAAGCGCTGCGGCTCGCCGACCCGATGATCGGCGGGGAGCACCGCCACCACTCCGGCGCGCACGGCGGCGGGCATCGAGCGCACCGACCAGCCGATCGCCGGCGCGGTGTTGCGCCCCTCGGGCTCGATCAGGATCTGCTCGGGCGGCACCTCCGGTAGCTCGCGGCGCACCGCGCCGGCGAGATCGCGGGTGGTGCAGACCCAGATCGACCGCGCCTCCACCACCGGCGCCAGCCGCATGACGGTCGC
Organism: Thermoanaerobaculia bacterium; assembly: GCA_035603475.1. Taxonomy (GTDB): domain Bacteria; phylum Acidobacteriota; class Thermoanaerobaculia; order Multivoradales; family UBA5704; genus JASLEW01. Next base: position 7,427 of record DATNKH010000532.1, on the reverse strand, counting down.
GCGCAGCAGGCTGTCCTCGCCGTCCAGGGCGAGCAGCTGCTTCGGCCGCCGCCGCCGCGAGAGCGGCCAGAAGCGGGTGCCGCTCCCTCCCGCCAAGATGAGGGCGTTCAGGGCGCTCAGGGCGGGATCAGTCTTCACCCAGCTCCATCCCCATGACGTGGAAGCCAGCGTCGACGTAGACGGTCTCGCCGGTGATGCCGGCGGCGAGCGGCGAGAGCAGGAACAGGCCGAGATTGCCGATCTCCTCGTGCGTCACGTTGCGGCCGAGCGGCGCGATGCCGGCGACCTTGTTGTACATCTTCAAGAAGCCGGGGATGCTGCGCGCGGCGACGGTGCGCGCCGGGCCAGCCGAGACGGCGTTGACCCGCACCTCGCGCTTGCCGAGCTCGAAGGCGAGATAGCGGACGCTCGCCTCGAGCGCGCTCTTGGCGATGCCCATCACGTTGTAGCGCGGCACCACCTTCTCGGCGGCGTAATAGGTCAGGGTGACGATGCCGCCGCCGGGCGCCAGCAGCGGCTCGGCGCCGCGCGCCACCGCCACCAGCGAGTAGGCCGAGATCTCGAGGGCGGTGAGCCAGTCCTCGCGGGTCGTGTCCAGGTAGCGGCCCTCCATCGCCGCCCGCGGCGCGAAGGCGATCGCGTGCACGAGGTAGTCGAGAGTGCCCCAGGCCGCCTGCAGGTCGGCGAACATCGCGGCGAGGTCCGCCTCGCTGCGCACGTCGCAGTCGTAGAGGCGGCTGCCTGGCAGGCCGGCGGTGAGCTTCTCGAGGTCCCCGCGCAGCCGCTCCCCTTGATAGCTGAAGGCGAGCTGCGCCCCGGCGTCGCGCAGCCGCTCGGCGATCGCCCAGCCGAGGCTGCGCGCGTTCGCCACTCCCATCACCAGGGCCCGCTTGCCCGCGAGATCGATCTGGATCATGGGGCGTATGGTACGCGATAAACTATCTCGCCCATGCCGCCTGTACCTCCCATGCCACCTGTGCCTCCCAGACCGCCATGCCGCCGCCCATGGCGCCCATGCCGCCCATGCCCATGCCACCGATACCGCTGAGCACCCCGGCCGAGATCTTTAGCCTCACCCGCGAGCTGGTGGACGTCGACTCGGTCACCGGGCGCGAGCGGGAGGTGGGCGAGCTGCTCGAGGGACGGCTCCTCGAGCTGGCGGAGTCCTGTGGAGGGGGTGGCGGGGGCGGCGACCGCGGCGGCCCTGGGGTGGTCGAGCGCATGGTGGTCGGCGGCGAGCTCGGCGAATCTGACGAACGCGGCGAACGCGGCGAACACTGCGAGGGCGCCGACCGGTTCAACCTCTTCGCTTCCTGGGGCGAGCCGGTGGTCGTGCTGTCGACCCACATGGACACGGTGCCGCCGTTCTTCCCGTCGACGGAGGATGCCGAGCACATCTACGGGCGCGGCGCCTGCGACGCCAAGGGCATCATCGCCGCCATGTTCGCCGCCGCGGCGCGGCTGCTCGACGACGGGGTGCGCGGCTTCGGCGTGCTGCTGCTGGTGGGCGAGGAGACCGACAGCGCCGGGGCCGAGGTCGCCAACCGCCAGCCCCGGGCGACTCGCTACCTGGTGAACGGCGAGCCCACCGAGAACCGCCTGGCGCTGGGCACGAAAGGAGCGCTCTACCTCGCGGTCGAGGCGGCCGGCCGCGCCGCCCATTCCGCCTACCCCGAGCTCGGTGACTCGGCCGTCGACCGCCTGCTGGCGGCGCTGGGCCGCCTGCGCGCGGTGCCGCTGCCCTCGGCGCCCGTGCTGGGCGAGACGACGCTCAACATCGGCACCTTGGCCGGCGGCCGCGCCGCCAACGTCGTCGCCGACCGGGCGCGCGCCGAGGTCATGGTGCGCACCGTCGGCGACACCGCGCGGCTGCGCGCCGACCTGGTCGCGGCGCTCGCCCCGGTGCAGGTCACCGAGGTGCGCGAGACGCCGGCGATGCGGCTGCGCACCCTGCCGGGCTTCGCCACCACGGTCGTCAAGTACACCAGCGACATCCCGCGCCTCGGTGCCTGGGGCGAGCCGCTGCTGCTCGGACCGGGCAGCATCCACGTCGCCCACACCCCCGAAGAGCGGGTGCCGAAGAGCCAGCTGGTGGCAGCCGCCGACCTCTACGCCGAGCTGGTGCGGCGGCTGCTGCGGGAGGCGGCGGAGGCCGGCGGCAGGGGCTATCAGGACGCCACCGGCGCGAGAGCGGCGGCACGCTGAGCGCCGCGGCACGCGCGAGAGGAACGAGGGAGGAACGAAAAGACCATGGACGGCGCGGCAGGCGGCGATCGCAATACCAAGATCGAGGTCGGCATCCTGGGAGCGACCGGGACCGTGGGGCAGCGCTTCGTACAGCTGCTCGCCGACCACCCCTGGTTCGAGCTGGTCTGGCTGGGAGCGAGCGACCGCAGCGCCGGCAAGCGCTACGCCGAGGCCGCGAGCTGGCAGCTCGAGGGCGCGCCGCCGCCGCGCTTCGCCGATCTCGCGGTCGCGGATTGCGTTCCGGGGCTCGGGCCGCGGATCGTCTTCTCGTCGATGAGCGGCGCCCAGGCCGGCGAGGTAGAGGGGGCCTTCGCCGCCGCCGGCCACCTGGTGATCTCCAACTCCAGCCACTTCCGCATGGCCGCCGACGTGCCGCTGCTGGTACCCGAGATCAACCCCGGGCACCTCGGCCTGCTGCCGGTCCAGCGCCGCCGCCGCGGCTGGGAGGGCGCCATCGTCACCAACCCCAATTGCGCCGTGGTCGTGCTGGCGATGGCGCTCGCGCCGCTGCGCCGCTTCGGCATCGAGCGCGTGCTGGCGACCACCCTGCAAGCGGTCTCGGGCGCCGGCTACTCGGGGGTGCCGTCGCTCGACATCCTCGGCAGCGTCATCCCCTACATCGGCGGCGAGGAGCCGAAGGTCGAGATCGAGCCGCAGAAGATCCTGGGCGAGCTGCGGGACGAGGAGATCCGGCCGCTGCCCTTCACGGTCAGCGCCGCCTGTCACCGGGTCGGCGCCGTCGACGGCCACATGGTGGCCGCCAGCATCGAGTTCACGGAGCGGCCGGCGCGCGAGGAGCTGCTGTCCGCCCTCGCCGGCTTCCGCGGCGTGCCGCAGGAGCGCCACCTGCCGACCGCCCCGCTGCGCCCCATCCACCTGTTCGAGGCGCCCGACCGCCCGCAGACCCGCAAGGACGCCGGCCTCGAGCGCGGCATGGCCACCGCCGTGGGCCGGGTGCGCGAGTGCCCGGTCCTCCACTGGAAGCTGGTCGCCCTCTCGCACAACGTCCTGCGCGGCGCCGCCGGCGCCGCCGTCCTCAACGCCGAGCTGATGGCCAGCGAGGGGCTGCTGTAGCCGGCGGCCTGAGATCTTCCAATACGTCGATCCTTGCCGGTGCCTTACCTAGCAAACGCTGCGTTCGGCGTGAGATACGAGCCTCGAAAGATGGCAATCCGGGCTCCCCGGACTGGAAAGTTGGCGGTGGCATACGCACCAGCAGGCTCGCCCAGCACGTCGACGGAGATAGCGTTGTCCTATGAAGCATGATTTCTCGGCCCAGTTCTTGCGGGTGCTTCCGCCCGACCTCAGCTTCTCGGAGGCGTGGGAGTCGCTGTGCTACACACTGCTTGACGCCGAGTATAACGACAGAACGCTGATTCGGCTTCGCCCTCCCGACAAAGGGGTAGACATCCTCCATCGCAGCGCACGTCGTGCTTACCAATGCAAGAGTCACGAGAAAGGAGCGATCGGCGGAGCCATCAGCGCACCCGAAAGCGTCAAGTCCCTCAAGGCGGCTTTCGCCGAGAGAACTGCCCTCAACTGGGACTCTTATGCATTCGCATCCAACGCAAGCTACACAGGTACCGCCCACGCCGCAATCATGAATGAAGCCGCTAGGTTAGGACTCAGAGACGACCAGATCGAATTCCTGGGTCCCGAACACTGGGACAAGCTTTGCAACAAGCATCCTCGCTTGGTAGCAGAGAGATTCGACTACCGGGTTTCTGTGACTAAGAATCGCATTTCTAAGGCGTTTGAAAACCAAAGATACTTCCCGCAATATGTCAGCCAGTATTCGTCGCAGATCCAAGGCTCTGAACTGGTTCTTCGAATTAGAAATAATCGCACTCCTATCGTCCTTGAGGTGCCTTTTTCGCCTGATCTAACCGTGAAACATCTCGTTGATGCTGTTAAGGATCTCTTGGGCATCTCTCTCGAGTGGACAAACTACCCCGACCTGGGGACGTCTGCCGGACCGTCGATCTCGTTAACGAGGGGTCGTATCGCACAGCAGTTCCCGAAAAAGATCGGCGAGCTAATGCTTCATAACGACGAAGAGCTACAGTTCTGGATTACCATCGTGTGGCGCGACCGGCGTACCGAGGATGCAGCAGACGCTGACAAACTCATCCTATACAGGCTGCATGCACTTCAGGTGGAAAACCGGGATTCTCTAACGTACGCTGCCAGGAAGGATCTTACCCTCAAGCGGTCTGAAGAGTTCATCGAAGCTATGATATGGAATCGAGTGCGAACACATTAAGACGCTCTCGGCCTCCACGGCTCTTACCGTAGCTGCGGCTGCCCATACCCCATCGCGAACCTTCGCCAGAGTTGGGGCCCATGCGGGCTTGGATCAACGGGGCGGGGCGGCGGCCGATCGGCCGGTCGCACGATGTAGCCAAAGGCCCCGCCGCGGCCTCGGAAGTGCAGCTCGCCGGCTGCCTGATTGCGCTCGAGCGGGCTCCGGCCGGCTGAACAGAACGAGCCGGCAGCGGCCTGGTCAGTTCTTTTCCGACGCCAAATACCTGTCTTGACAGTCACTGTCATGACTGACATACTCTTCCCATGCCGCGCCCTGCCGCGAAGCCCGCACCGCCGGAGCGGTTGGACGGACCGCCGGCGAGCGTTCGCTCTCTCTGCTTCGAGGTCGCGCGGGCGCTGCGCACCGCGCTGGATCGCGATCTCGCCCGTTTCGGGTTGAGAGCTCAGCAGGCGGCCGTGCTGCTGCGGTGCTGCCGGCGGCCGGGGGCGAATCCCAGCCGCCTGGCCGTGGCTGTCGGCACGGATACGGCGGGAGTCACCGGCCTGATCGACCAGCTCGAGAAGAAGGGCCTGGTGATCCGGCGGCCGGACCCGGCGGACCGCCGCGCCGTCATCGTCGAGACCACGAAGGCGGGCCGGGAGCTGGCGCCGCGGCTACGCGAGGTCTTCCAGGCGGTCAACGAGACCTTGCTCGGGGGATTCTCGCCGCCGGAGGCAGCGCACCTGGAAGGCTTGCTGCAGCGGCTCCTGGCCAACGCCCGGGGACATCTCGTCGAGGGAGTCGAGGACTGACGTCGAATCTTGGCGCCGCGGACGTTGGGTCCGGTGGGCCGCAGGACGGTGCGCCGGACGGTGTTCCATGGACAGGAGGAATCGCAGGATGCCCACGCTCTCCTTTCGCCACTCGCTCGCCCTGGTTCTCGCCGCCGCGCTGGCGGTGACGGCCGCGGCCGCCGCGCGCGGCTCCGCAGCCGCCCGGGGTTCTGGAGACGAGCCCGCCGGGCAGGCCGGCCACGACATGTCCTCGATGCCCGGCATGGCGGGCAATGGCGCGACGCCGGGGACGCCACCGGCACCGGGAACGCCTGCGATGCCAGGTATGCCCGGCATGCCGGGAATGGCCGGCGCCGGGGCCGCGGACGGCGCCATGGCCCACGAGCACATGGACATGGGCCCGCACATGAAGATGACCGCGCTGCGCCCGCGTGCCGCCGGCGACGAGCGCCGCGCCGACGCCATTGCCCAGACCCTGCGCGGCGCCATCGCCAGGTACCGCGACTACCGGGTGGCCGTCGCCGACGGGTTCATCCAGTACCTGCCGAACGTCCCGCAGCCCATCTACCACTTCACCAATTACGGCTACGCGTACCAGGCCGAATTCGCCTTCGACCCCGCGCGCCCCACCTCCCTGCTCTACAAGCCGGTGGCGGGCGGCGGCTTCGAGCTGGTCGGCGCGATGTACACTGCGCCGCGGCGCTTCGACGAGGACCAGCTCGACGAGCGGGTGCCGCTCTCCGTCGCGGCCTGGCACAAGCACGTCAACATCTGCCTGCCGCCGAAGTCCGCCTACGCCACCTCCGACTGGAGGAGGTTCGGCTTCAGGGGCACCATCGCCACCGCGAGCGAGTGCCAGGCCAGAGGCGGTATCTTTCACCCGGTCATCTTCAACTGGATGGTCCACGTCTACCCGTTCGAGCAGGACCCGGCGAAGGTCTGGGCGCACTGATCCCGCCGGCAGCGGCTGGCCGGCAGCGCCCGGCCCGCCCGTCGCTCAGTGGACCTGGCCAGTCCGCTTGCCGTGGTACTCCGTGCCGCCTTCCTTGACGACGAGCTCCACCACCGCGCCGCCGGCGCCCCGCACGACCCGCATCTCGAGGTCCTCCGACCTGGCGAAGAAGTGGTCCGGGGCGTCGGGGAAGAGGTCCAGGTCGGCGCTGCCAGGTGAGCTGGCGACGAGGTGGTTCCCCCGGCGGGCGTAAGTCATGACGAAGCCCGGGAAGGTGTAGGAGCCGGCGTAGCTGTCGAGCAGGCGCGCCTCGACGCGGACCTCGACCGGCGCCTTGACGGCGAAGCGGGGCGGCGGCGTCTTCGTCACGCAGGAGACGTCGAGCCCCCGGACCGACGCGCGCTCCACGAAGCGCCGAACGATACTCTCGACGCAGGGCTCGTCGGAGCCATGACCGCTGTGCGGGACCACCACGTGCAGGCTGTTGGGCAGCTCCCTGGCGACGCGCTCCCCGAACTCGGGCGGCGTCACCGGGTCGCGCTCGCCGGACAGCAGCAGCACCGGCACGGTGGAGTGGACGAGCTGGTGGGCGTCGGCGGGGATGCGGCCGCGCGGCCAGTCGGCGCACACCCGCTTCTGCTCGCGGATGCGGTAGTCGCCGAGCAAGGTGCCGGCGGTCGCCCTGGCCGCCGTGGCGGCGTCGATGAACGGCAGGTCTTCGGCGCAGGTGACCGAGAAGTTCATGCCCATCGACAGGATGCGGTCGAGCTCGGAGCGGCGGTCGATGGCGACGGTGACCAGCTGCGCCATGTCGCCCGCGAAAGCCTCGTGCACCACCAGCGGCAGCTTGCGGGCGGCGTTGCCGTAACCCAGGAAGCGGAGACCTTCGGCGATCAGCCCGCGGCTGGGGACGACCTCGACGGTGGCGCCGGTCCCGGCGTCGGGGAGGCGCACCTTGACGCCGCGGTCGATGCGCTCCATCACTGCTTGCAGCTCCTGGGCGAGATGTGGGAAGGCGGCGTGGCAGGCGGCGTCGGCGGCGCACTCGGCGAAGAGCAGGTCGATCGCCCGCTTGCCGGCGTAGGCGTGGTGCAGCGGGATCAGCTCGTCGACCGGCGCCACTCCCTCGAGCATCACGCTGCGCACCACCCCCGGGTGCCGGCGCAGGTAGACCTGGGCGGCCTGGGTG
>DATNKH010000531.1:0-2121 GCA_035603475.1 Thermoanaerobaculia bacterium | reverse complement strand
CGCGCAGGAAGCCTCCCCAGGCGGCGCGCGCCAGCCCGCCGCCGACGCTGATCCGCCGCACGCCCAGCTCGGCGAGCTCGGCGACGCGCATGCCGGACAGGGCGAGGACGTTGACCGGCTTCGGGGCGACGGCGGCAACCACCGCCGCGATCTCCTCGCGGGTGCGCAGGCCCGGCGCGTAGAGCACGTCCGCGCCGGCGGCGGCATAGGCGCCCAGCCGCCGGATGGACTCGGCGAGCGGTTCCGGGTGGCCGGTGAGGAAGCACTCGGCACGGCCGACCAGCAGCGCCGCCCCGTCGCCCGCCGCGTCGATCGCCGCGCGCGCCGCCGCGATGCGCTCGACTGCCAGCGACAGCTCATAGAGCGGCCTGGCCTGCTCGCCGGTCGAATCCTCGATCGAGAGCGCGGCGACCCCGGTCGCGAGACAGCGGGCAACGTGGCGCGCCACGGCCTCCGGATCGTCCGCGAAGCCGTGCTCGAAATCGGCGTTCACCGGCAGGTCGGTGGCCGCGACGAGGGCCGCGGCGTGCGCGATCGCCTGCTCGAGCGTGATGCCGTTGTCCGGCGCGCCCATGCTCCACGCGGCGCCCGAAGAAGTCGACGCCAGCGCCCTGAAGCCAAGGCCCTGGAGGTATCGCGCGCTGCCCACGTCCCATGGATTGGGCAGCACGAAGCAGCCGCTCGCGTGCATGCGCCGGAAGGTCTCGCGCTTCTCGCTGGTCGTCGCCACGGGTGTGACTCCTCTGGTTGCCGCCCGCGGCGACATCGTAGCAGAGCGATGCATGCCGTGACCGAGAGGATCGGCAGCGCCGAGGCGCCGGCTTACAGAGTCCTGGGCATCTGGACCCATCGAGCCGGCTCACGCGGGCCCCGGGACCGCGTTGGACGAGCCCTTGCCTGAGGGGCCCGTGCGTTCTGCACCCATTTTGAATAGCACGGTTTTCCAGCTCCCCAAGCGCCGCGGTGACGAAGCGCTGGAAGTTCGCCGCCAACCGCTGGTCCATCCAAGGGCTTGAACCGCGCCCGTGCGGAGAATTGGATTCAGCGCGCGGGGATGCAGGTTTCCACCCTCTCGGACGCGGCGGCGGCAAGCTTCTCGCCATCGTTGTCCCGTCTTTCGCACCTGAAACCCAGCGACTGATCCCAGGGTCCGGCGCCGCCCCGCGCACTGGCACCGCCGCTGCACTTGGCGATGACGCGCAAGGCATTCCGGAAGGAGGTGGCGCCAGGGATCGATCGATCAATCGTCGGCAACGAATCAATGACAGATCGCCGGCGGTCCTCGCGCGCGTCGCGGGGCGTCAGGCCCGAACCATCAACATAAGGAAGGAGAGGTCTATTCGCATGCAGAGCCAATCCCGTTGGACACGCGTCGCGGCCGCTGCCGCGGTGCTGCTGGTGCTCGGCTCGGGTGCCGCATTCGCCCAGCTGCAGACCGGCAACCTCTATGGCAAGGTGAGCGACCAGACCGGCGCCGCCCTGCCGGGCGTCACGGTCACCCTGGACACCGGCGAAGCGCCGCAGGTCCAGGTCACCAACGCCCAGGGCGAGTTCCGGTTCCTGAGCCTCGCTCCCGCCACCTACAAGATCAAGTCGGAGCTGCAGGGCTTCTCGCCGGTCGAGTACCCGCACATCGTGATCAACGTCGGCCGCAACACGAACATCGACGTCACCATGAACTCGGCGGTCGAGGACGTGATCACCGTCACCTCCGAGAGCCCGCTGCTCGACGAGCGTGCGATCCGCACCGGCAACACCGTCAGCCAGAACGAGCTGGCGAGAATCCCCACCGCGCGCGACCCCTGGACCGTCCTGCAGTCGACCCCGGGCGTGCTCGTCGACCGCGTCAACGTCGGCGGCAACGAGAGCGGCCAGCAGTCGTTCTACACCGGCCCCGGCTCGATGCAGGCCCAGTCGATCTGGTCGGTCGACGGCGTGGTGATCACCGACATGGCGGCGCTCGGATCGACGCCTTCCTATTTCGACTTCGGCGCCTTCGAGGAGATGCAGATCTCGACCGGCGGCTCGGACGCCACCATCGCCACCGGCGGCGTCGTGCTCAACCTGGTGACCAAGCGCGGCACCAACGAGTACCGCGGCTCGGCCCGCTACCTGCAGGCT
>DATNKH010000530.1:0-14567 GCA_035603475.1 Thermoanaerobaculia bacterium | reverse complement strand
CGCGACGGGTTCGTAGACCAGATCGACCTCGATGTTCCGTCCATCCCGAGAATCGAGGTGAGCGCGGACGAGGTGGCCCACGTCGCGGATCAGCGAGCAGTCGGCTGCCGCTGCTGCTGCTGCGCTGGGAAGCAGCCCTGCCAGCGCCCGCATGTCCTCGGCGTCATGAACGAAGAGATCGATGTCGCCCGTTGTTCGGTGACCGAGATACACTCCGGCAAGCGCGGCGCCACCGCCGAGGTGGCAGGGGACACGCTCCTGGCAGGCCCGAATGAAGCCGAGCGCGAAATCCGGGACGACCCGGCGATCGAATGTCTTACGCATGTCTCGCGTGGATCTGGCTCGTCGGCGGCCACTCCGGCGGCGGCAGGCCCAGCAGCCATGCCCACATCGACCGCGAGCGTCCCAGGTAGCGGATAAGGCGGGGCCAGAGCGCGCGAATCTCGCCGGCGTTGACGAAGAGCCAGACGTCCCGGGTGTTGGCTTCCCGCAAGAGCGCACCCATCCAGTAGGCGCGCTCTTCCAGATCGGCCGAGGCCAGATGCTCCTTCAGCCCGCCGACCGTGGCTGTCGTCCACCAGAGAAAGTAGGGCCGGGCGCTATCGTCGAGGAGAGCTGCCGTGGTCGGCGGCAGGCGCTCCGCCGGCGGTGAGAGGTTCGGGTTGCCCATAGTACAGAATCCTGCAAACAAAGGACCCTACCACGGAGACGCCGGAGACTGCGGCGGTCATGACGCTTCCTCGAGAGTAGCCTAGAATCATCGCGTGACCTCTCAAGCTCGCCTTCGCGGCGCCGTGGCCGGCGTTGCCGTGGCCATGGGCGTGTTTCACGGATTTCTCAAGGAACCGCCGCAGGGTGCAGAGGTCGCCAAGCTGTCGTCGGCAGTCCTCCGCGCCACCCGCTGGCAGGGGCGCTACCCGGCCGACTTCAGCGCCCACTTGCTCGGTGGTGGCGAGTTCCGCATGGCCGACACCGTCGGGAAGCGCGTCCTGCTGCTGAACTTCTTCGCCACCTGGTGCGAGCCCTGCCGTGCCGAGATGCCGGAGCTGCTGCGCTTCGTCAAGGCGCACCACGGCGAAGCACTGACGACCGTCTTCGTCGACGCCGCGGAACCGGAGGCGGACGTGCGCCGTTTCGCCGCCCAGTTCGGGATCGACGCTCCGGTCGCCTTCGACCCAGAGAAGGCGATCGGCAATCGGTTCGGCGTCGATTCCTATCCGACCACGGTGCTGGTCGGGGTGGACGGCAAGATCGCGCTCTACGAGACCAGCCCCATCGTCAACGCCGACGTCGAGCTCGAGCCTCTCTACCGCATCGCCAAGGACCGCCTCGCCAAGGGACCGGGCATTGCGCCTGACAAGTACCTGGCGGCTCTCGCCGCGCAGCGTCCATTCGACGACCAGCCCACCGCCGCGACTCCCAAGCTCGGAGCGCGCCAGACCAAGCTCGCCGCCGCCATGCCCTGTCCTTGCGGCTGCGAGAAGCAAGTGCTGACCTGCGGCTGTCAGACCGCGGCGAAGATTCAAGAGAAGCTCGCCAGCATGCCGATCGCCGGCAAGAGCGACGAAGAAGTCGTCGCCGCGCTCAATCGGGAGTTCTGCGTCGGAGCCAGCCTTGCTCGAAGCCGCTGACCTCACCGTCACATTCAAGCACAGCCTGGGGCGCAAGCCTCTGCGTGCGCTCGACGGCTTCTCGCTCATCGCCCAACGCGGCGACGTGGTCGCCCTGCTCGGCCCGAACGGCGCTGGCAAATCCACCGCGATGCGTTGTTTCCTCGGGCTCAGAAAGCCCGACCGGGGAAGGGTGAGGCTGCTCGGCGAGGAGCCGGCGCCGGGAGCGGCGATCTTCGCGCGGGTCGCCTACCTGCCGGAGGAGCCGCACTACCATGGCTTCCTGACGGTGCGGGAAGCGGTTGCCTACTATGCCGCGCTCTACCGGCTGCCGGATCGCGAGCGGCGCGCCGGAGAGGTGATCGAGCGCGTCGGCCTCACGGAGTTCGCCAGCCTGCGCGTCGCCCGTTGCTCCAAAGGGATGAAGCAGAAGGTGGGCATCGCCGCCTGCCTCCTTGCCGCTCCCGTGATCTTGTTCCTGGACGAACCCACGCGCGGCCTCGACCCGGTGATGGTCAAGGAGCTGCGCGACATTCTGCTCGAGCTCCACGCCGGCGGCACCACCGTGGTGCTCAACTCGCACGTGCTCTCGGAGGTCGAGGCGGTCGCCACCCACTTCGTCATCCTCGATCGCGGCCGCGTCGTAGCCGCCGGCGACCGTGCGGTCATGACGCCGCTCGACGAGACCACCTACTCCGTCGAGCTTGCAGGCGTGGGCGAACCGCCGCCGTGGGTTGTCATCGACCAGCGAACGGCAAGCGGTTGCCTCGGCAGGGTCCCCTCGGGACGCATCGGCGAGCTCTTCGCCGCCGCCGCCGACAGCGGCCTCGTGGTGGTGCGCTGCGCGCTGCGCCAGAGAACACTGGAAGAGGTCTTTCTGCGGGCGGTTACCGGCCATGTCGACGACGCAGCTGGGCGCCACGGCTAGGACGCACCTGCGCCTCTTCCGCAGGAACCGCCTGCTGCTCGCGGGCGGCCTGGTGGTCCTGGCCGTGATGGGTGTCGCGCTCTTGCCGTCGCTTCTCTATACCACCGCCGGCGAGCGCTTCACCGTCATCGACCGGCTGTGCGGCCAGCTCAGCACCTTCGTCGCCGGCCTGGCCGGCATCATGGGCCTGCTGGGCATCGCGCTGCCCTTCCGCGATCGCTCCTACGAGCTGGTGGTGACCAAGCCCTGCACTCCCGAGATCTGGCTCGGCGGCCATTTCCTCGCCGGGGCGCAGATCCTGGCGCTGCTCACCGCCACCTGGGTAGCCGTTGCCTTCGCTCTTTTCACGGTGTCCGGCGTGCCGCCCCAGGCGGGGCTCTGGTACGCCGGTGCGGCGCAGCTGCTGGTGGCGCTGGTCATCTTCTCCTGGCTGACTCTGCTCGGCGCCTTCTTCCACCCCGCTCTCGCCCTGGTGATCGCTCTCTTGGTGCAGCCCGAGTTCATCCGCAACCTGCTCCTCTGGCTCGAGACCGGCACCACCTTGTCTCGCTACGCGATGTCGCGGGTCCTGCTCTCGGCGCTGAAGCCTCTCCTCGTCGGCCTCTACGAAGCCCTCCCCGTCTTCAGCCCCGCCGGGGAAGCGGGCGACCGTGTGCTGACCACCCTACGCGTCGCACCGGGCGACCTCGGCAAGCTTGCCGAAGGCGTGGCCTACACACTCGTCGCCGGCGCCCTCGCGTTCTTGCTTGCGACAGCCCGCCTGCGAGCCCGGCGGAGCGCCTAGATTAGTCAGCGCTCATCGCGTGCTCGAGAGCACCGCCACGAACTGGCGGCGCAGATCTTGAACGAGGCCGGCCAGCTCTTCGTGCCGCAGCTTCTCCGTCTCCTGCGAGGCGTCGCCGGCCCATCGAGCCTGCATCTCCTGCTCCCGTTCGGCGGCAGCCGCGGCGGCATCTCGTAGCGCGTCATTGTCCAGCTCTTCCGCAAGGCCGACGAGCCACCAGAGCTCTTCCGAGTCTCCGGACTTCGGGTCTGCCGTCCGCAGCCGCCGCATCAGCCAATCCGTCACCGCCTTCTCGTCCCAGGCGCGTACGATCGAGAAGAACTCGCGGTCTCCCTTGCTCAGGGTCTTGGTCGAACCGAGCGCGCCGAGTGCTGCTGTGAGGCGCGCTCTCTGCGCGGCGGTCAGGTACGCACCGAGCAGTGCGGCCGGCGGCTCTCCTCTCAGCGCTCCTCCTTCGGCGTGGAAGCGATCCAGGACGACCTTGAGATCCTCCGCGGCGATCTCGGCGCTGGTGCCCGCCTTGGTGGCGGCCGTGGCCAGAGCTTGCTGGGCCCGCCTCAGCTCGGCCGTCGCCTCGCCACGGGTGAGCGGATTCTCGACGGTGGCGACGATCCACTCGGCCAGGTCGCCGGGGCTCAGCTCGCCGCGCCGCCGGGCCTCGCGGTCGATGCGCGCCAAGGCGTCGAGACGCGCGAGGTAGGCGGCCCGCTCGGGGTCGCCGAGCTTCCTGATCCCGAAGTGGTAGTCCACCGATTCGAAAGCCGGCCGCCCGGCGAGAGCGACGTCCGCCTTGCTGCGCTGGAGAAAAGCCAGCACTCGCGTGCCGGGAACGAAGTCCGCGCGCCAGGATCCTTCCGCGGCATCGCCCGCGGCGTACTCGACGTGCCGGTAGGCGACCTCGCGCCCTGAGACCGTCCCCTTGAAGGATGACTCGATGCGCAGATCGGTGACCACGTCGGCTTGTGGGCCGTCGCGCCCGACCACCACCGAAGAGCCGACGACCGCCGCGACGACGAGGTCGCTCGTGTCATACACCTTCCGCAGCGGGTCGGCCTCCACCGCCACGGCACCCAGGAGGACCGTCTCGGTGTTAGCCTCGGCGGTCAGATCGGCCCGCCGCTGCTCCCCTGCCTGCAGCACGATCGCTCTGTGGGGAGCGATGGAGAAGCCATCGCGGCTTCCCTCGACGTCGTAGATCCCGGACGGCAGGGCCGACATGGTGAAGGTCCCGTCGCTCCCGGTGCTTGCCGTGCTCTCGCGGCCGTCGAGGACGTTGCGCGCCACGACGGCGACGTCCTCCAGCGGGCGCCCATTCGCCGTGACGCGGCCACGCAGCGCGGCGCGCGGCGTGGACGTGGCGCGGCGCGCCGGCACCGGCTCGCGCTTGGCCGCGCCCTCGCCGACGCCGGCGACGGCGGCCGCCGTCTCGCTGGTCCGTGCCTCGGCGTGGCTCGCGCTCAGCCAGGCAGCGACGAGGCCGGCTGCGATCGCCGAGGCTCGCCGCGGCGCCCAGGGCCGCGCGGATTCGAGCGGCTCCATCTCTCGGGCCATGGCGAGCCGGCCGTCTCTCCACGTCAAACGGCCGCACAGCTTGCCGCGGCTCGCCTGCACGTGCCCGTAGATCTGTTCCGGGGTCAGCCGCTCGAGATCGAGGACCTCGCGCCGGCACTCGGCACAGAACCGCCGGGGTCCGTCCCCCTTCATCTCTTCCCAGGACGTCCTGCACTCGAAGCCAATCACCAACGCGTTGAGCTTCTCGCTACGGTTCGGCATCGGCACGCCTCCCTTGGATCTCCTGTCGGTCGCGGAGATCGCTGCCAACTGGCGCTTCTTCCGGTCGCAAGAGCAAGGGGTGAGCCAGGGCACGCGGCAGGCGCGGCCCTACCCGCGCAAGTGCCGGCGCAGCAAGCGATTGCGCTCGACGCCGGCGCCGATACGCTCGCGGGAGTGCCGCGCCGGTGGGCCGGGCACGGCCTGGCGGTTCAACCGCTTGGATCCAGAACGCTGCGAATCTCCAATGCTGGAGCCCTGGATGCTCTGTCCAGGCTCGCGGCGGCCAGGCTCGCGGCGGGAGAGGATGGATGTTGGATCTCGGGCGGCAGCGGGCTCTCTGCCCGCAAGTCAACTATTCGGCTGCCAGGGCCACGGCTGGATCGATGCGTTGGGCGCGGCGGGCGGGAACCGCCGCTGCGACGAGGGCGACGCCAGTCAGCACGGCCGCCACCACCGCCAGGACCACGGGATCCATGGGCTGCACGCCGTAGAGGAGGTTGCGCATTGCTCGGCTGGCGACGAAGGTGCCCGCCATGCCAACGCCGAGTCCCAGCGCCAGCATCCGAGCGCTGTCAGCGAGCACCAGCCGGGAGATGGCCCGCGCCGTGCCGCCGAGCGCCATGCGGATGCCTATCTCTCGCGTGCGCTGAGCCACTTGGTAGGCCAGCACGCCGTAGACGCCGACCGCGGAGAGGAAGAGCGCCACGGCGGCGAAACCGAGCGCCAGCAGCAACGGCACGCGCCGGCTGACCAGCGCCTCCTGCATCCGCTCGTTCATCGTCTTGACGCTGAACACGGGCAGCTCGGGGTCGATGACCGCCACGACGCGCCTTATCGCGGCGGTGAGCAACAGCGGGTCGCGGGTGGACCGGACGGCCAGCGCAAAGCCGTGATCCGGCGACTGCGCATAGGGGAAATAATAGGCGCCGAAGCGGCCGTCGGGCTCGACGAGGCCTGTCAGCTTCACGTCGCCAACGACGCCGACGACGGTGAAATACTGCGTCTTCGGCCCTGGCGTCAGATGCTGAGCATCCGTAGGCTGATACATCCGCCGCCCGATCGGATCGAGGTCCGGCCAGAACCTCTGCGCCAGCCTGGCGTCGACGATGACGCACTTCGGTGCTTGGGCGGTGTCGCCGGCGTTGAACAGCCGGCCGCGCACGAGCCGAGTGTGCATCGTCTCCAGGTAACCTTCGCTGACCGCCAGCTGGCTCGGCGAGATCACCGAGTCGCCGCCCTTGCCGATGACATAGCCTTCGGGAAAGATGACGCTGTCGCTGTAATTGCCGCCGAACGGGATCGCCGTGGTGATACCGGCGGACTGTACGCCCGGCAGGCGCCGCGTCGCCTCCAGGGCGCGCGCGGCGAACGCCCGCAGATCAGCATCACTCTTGTAGTGGGCCGCGGGCAGGCTGATCATCGCCGTCAGCACGCCGTCCGGTTCGAAACCGGGATGGACGGCAAGCACCTGGCGGAAGCTCACCGCCAGCAATCCCGCGCAGACGAGGAGGATGAAGGCGAAGGCGAACTGCACCGTGACCAGCGCGCGCCGCGCGCGTCGCGCACCGTGCCCGCTGGTGCCGCCGCGGCCCTCGTTCCGCAGCAGGGCGTTGAGGTTCACCCGCAGCAGGGTGACCACCGGCACGATGCCGACGACGAGACCGATGAGGGCGGCCAACCCGAGCATCGCTGCCACGACGACGGCGTCCATGTGGATCTCGCTGCCGCGCGGCAGATCGTCCAGGTCCAGGTGAGAGAGGAAGCCGAGGAGCCACCTGCCCAGGAGCACGCCGCCGAGACCGCCGGCCACCGTCAGCAGCGTCGATTCGATCAGCAGCTGGCGCGCGATGCGCAGGTGGCTCGCACCGAGAGACTGGCGCGTGGCCAGCTCTTTGATGCGTCCGCTTGACCGGACGAGCGCCAGGTTGGTGATGTTCACGCAGCCGATCAGCAGCACACAGACGACGCCGCCCCAGAGCAGGTAGAGAATCGGCCTCAGCGTGCTCACCAGATCTTCTTGCAGGGGCACGGCGACAGTGTGGAAGCCCGCGTCGATCAGCGCCTGTTTCATCGCCGGGAAGCGTTCGAGATTGCGCGCGTTGAGGGCGTCGATCTGCTGTTGCGCCTGCTGGACCGTGGCGCCCGGCTTCAGCCGCCCGATCATGCTCCAATTGTTGCTGTGCCGCGATTCGTCCGCCTTCTGCTTCGCGGTGAAGGCGAGCGGTATCCATAGCTGGGTGTCGGCCCGCAGGAACAGGAAGTCCGCCGGCATGACGCCGACGATGGCGTAGGGCACGCCGTTGATCCGCAGATCCTTGCCCACCGCCGTATCGCTGCCGGCAAAGAGTCGCTGCCACGATGCGTAGCTCAGGATGACCTTGTGCTCGCCGCCGATCTCGCCTTCTTCGGGGCGGAACACGCGGCCGCGCAGCGCCCGTGCGCGGAGGAGGGGGAAGAAGGAGGGAGTGACGGCGGTGGCTTGGATCCTGGAAGCGGTGCCCTCGCCGCCGAGGGTGAGGCCGCGCCCCTGGTACAGCGCGATCTGCTCGAAAGCGGTCACATCGCGGAGACGGTCGTAGTAGTCCGGAACGCCGCTCTCGCCGCGGATCACTCCCGCCCGCGGGTAGCTGTTGTACGCGAGCACGACGCGGTCCGATTCGGGGAAGGGCAGCGGCCGCAGCAGGACGGAGTGCACGACCGAGAAAATCGCCGCATTGGCGCCTATGCACACGGCGAGGGTCAGCAGCGTGGTGAGCGTGAAGCCCTTGTCCTTCCAGAGCAGGCGGTTGCCGAACTGAAGGTCTTGAAGAACATTGCTCATGGCATGGCCTCGGAAGGGGCCGCGGCGGTGAAACCGCCGCCGTCGTGTGCGTACCTACGGGGGAACCGCGCCGGAGGTTTCCCGCTTCTCCTGCTCGATCCACCAGTCGATGTGCTTGGCGAGGATGTCGGGGGGCAGGGAGCCGTTGCCGAGGACGGCTTCGTGGAAGCGGCGGATGTCGAAGCGGGGACCCAGGGCGGTCTCGGCTTGGCGGCGGAGGTCCTCGATGTGAGTGGCTCCCAGCTTGTAGGCTAAGGCCTGGGCGGGCATGGCGATCGAATAGCGGAGGACCTCGGAGTCGATCTGGACGTCGGACTCCAGGAGGCGGTCTCGCATGTAGTCGGTGGCTTGCTGGCGGGTCCAGCCCAGGGCGTTCATGCCGGTGTCGACGACCAGGCGGGTGGAGAGGAACATGTCCATCGCGAGGCGGCCGTAGAGGGAGTAGGGATCGTCGTAGAGGCCCATCTCCTCGCCGAGGTGCGAGGAGTACTCGCCCCAGCCCTCGACGAAGGCGGTGTGGGTCAGGTAGCGGCGGAAGGGCGGCAGGTCCGGGTTCTCGGCCTGCAGGGCCAGCTGGAAATGATGTCCCGGGATCAGCTCGTGGTAGATCAGGGCCGCCGCCCAGACCAGCGGCCGCTGATCGAGCTGGCCGGGGTTGAACAGGTAGCGGCCGCGCGGCTGGGCGGGTGTCGGCACCTGGTAGTAGCCGTAGGTCATCCCTCCCATGGCCGTCGGCAGTGCTTCGACGCCGTAGGGCGCCTTCGGGACTTTGAGGAACCAGGCGGAGATCTTGGGCTCGATCTTGCGCACCGGCGCCATCAGGCGTTCGGCCACCTCCTCGGGGGTGCGGGCGAGGAACCGCGGATCGCTGCGCAGGCGCTGGTTGAACTCGCGCGCCGTGCCCGCGAAGCCGAGCTGGTGCCGCACGTCGGCCATGCGGCGCGACAGGCGCTCGACCTCGGCTTCGCCGCGGCGATGGATCTCCTCGGGCGCCAGGTCGAAGCCGGTCTGGATGCGTATCATCGAGCGGTAGGCGGCGTCGCCACCCGGGTACTGGCCGATGCCGACACGGTCGGGCGCTTGCCGCCGGTACTCGCCGGCGAGCTCGTCGGCGAGACGCACCAGGGCGGGATCGATCTCTTCCACGATGATGCGCCCGGCCGCCTGGTGGAAGTCCGCGGCGGCGGCCGCGTCGACGCCGTGCAGGCGATCGGCCGACACCTGGAGCACGCTCTCCCGGGGCGGCCGCGCGTAGGCCCGCAGCATGGCGGCCACCGTGTCCACCTCGGGCTTCGGCATCAGGATGCCGCGCGCCTGCTGGCCCTCGAGGTGCCGGCGCAGCTGCTCGACCATCGCGGCATAGGCGTGCAGCAGGCGCAGGTAGCTCGCGAGATCGGCCGGCGAGGCGAGCTTGTAGGAGCCGAGGGCGGTGTGCACTCCGCCGAAGGGCGCGTCGTAGGGAGTGGCGAGGAAGATGTACCAGTAAGCCTGCGGGGCCGCGATCGACTCTTCGGCCTGATGGCGCAGCAGGGCCAGGGTGAGCCAGTCGCCATGCGTGAGAGCCGCCTCGTCGATCCGCGCCAGCCGCTCGCGCAACGTCCGGGCCCACGCGGCTTCCTTCTCCGCATCCTCCGGCGACAGGTCGGGCAGGCGCTCGATCGGCAGCCCCTCTCGCATGCGGATGTAGAAGTCGTCGTCGAGCTCATGTCGCCAGTAGTCGGCGGCGATGGTCGCCAGCTCCGCCGCCGCCGTGCCGCCAGCGGCCAAGGCTGCCGGCGCGGCCGTTGCCGCCGGTGACGCCGGTGCGGCCGATGCCGCCGGTGCGGCCGGTGCCGCCGAGCCCGGGGCGGACCCGGAGACGCCAAGGATGCACAGGATGGCGGCCCCGGCCACCCGGCCAGCCCCGCGTAAAGCGCGTGTGCTCCGAATCATGGTGGTCGTCTCCTCTGCATCAGGGTCAGCCGGCGCCGCCGGCGCCGGACTTGAATTGCGAGATGGGCGCCGCGGTCCCGGCGCCGGCGAAGCGGGCCAGCGACAGCTCGGGATGCGGGATGCCGCCGCCGAGGACCAGGTCGGCGGCGTACTCGCCGAGCGCCGGCCCCAGCTTGAAGCCGTGTCCCGAGCCGCCGCCGAGCAGCCAGACGTTGCCGGCCTCGGGATGGCGGTCGACCAGCAGCTGGCCGTCCAGGGTGCTCTCGTACTGGCAGACGCGGCTCTCGAGCAGCGGAGCGCCGGCCATCCCGGGGAACCTCCGGGCGAGGTGGCGGCGGGCGCGGTCGAGATCCGCCGCGGACGGCAATCGTTCGCCGCTGGTGGGATCGAACGGCTCGCCGCGGCTGTCGTCGGCGATCTTGAAGCCGCGGTGATGGTTGCCCGGGATGCCGTAGAAGACGCGTTCACCGTGATCCATCCACACCGGCAGCGCGGCTTCGCCGTAGGTCGTGCCGCTGCCGGGCGGAGTGCCGAAGTAGAAGATCTCCTGGCGGGTGACGCGCAGCCGCGGGCCCAGGACCTCGGGGAACAGCCCTCCCAGCCAGGGGCCGCACGCGAAGACATAGCAGTCGGCGCCCAGGCGGCTGCCGTCCGACAGCGGCAAGGCCGACATCTCCCCGCCCCCGGCGCGCCCTTGCCCGCTCACGATCGCGCCGGGCGACGCGGCGACCTCGCGCACCTCGCCGCCGGCGGCGGCCACCGCCGCGGCGACCACCCGGCAGGAGCGGCGCGCCGCCAGGTAGCCCGCCCGCTCCTCGTAGAACACGCTGTCGACGCCGTCGAAGGAGATCTGCGGGAAGCGAGCCGCGGCGCCGGCAAGATCCAGCTCCTCGGCGCTCAAGCCGGCCGCCGCGAGATGCGGCAGGGAAGCGCGGGCGTAGCCGTCGTCGCCGCTGAACATCCACAGCGCGCCGGTCGGGTGGTAGAGGCGCCGTCCCCAGAGCGTCTCGGCCTCGGCCCAGAGGACGAGCGCGCGCGCCACCCACTCGGTGTAGAGGCCGTCGCGGCCGTACATGCCGCGGATGACCCGGGTCTCGCCGCCCGAGCTCGAGCGCGAGTTGCCGGGCCCCCACGCGTCCAGCAACGTCACCCGGGCGCCGCGCCGGCAGAGCCAGAGCGCCAGCCAGCCGCCGAAGGCGCCGGCGCCGACGACCGCGACGTGCGGGGCGCCGGCGGCGGGCGACGGGCGCGGCGCCGCTCCATTACGCCTGTCGGCGTCCGGGACCTGCATCGCCGCTCTTTGCAAAGCCGGTAACGATGTAGGTGCCGGAGCGCTGGTCCTTCTTCAGCTTGACGATGTTCTTGCGCTCGGCGTCCTCGAGCAGCTCCGAGAATGTGCTGTAGCCGTAGTAGCCCTCGTTGAAGGAGGGCTTCTTGCGCTGCATGGTCTGCTTGATCATCGAGCCCCAGAGCACGTCCTTGTTCTCGCGCACCAGCGCCTGGATCGATTCGACCATCAGGCTGAAGGCCTCCGCGGTCTTCTTGCTCAAGCCGTCGAGCTTCGGGCCCTTCTGCGCGTCGCGCCAGATGTCCTCGTAGTAGATGAACTCGTCGCAGTTGTCGACCAGCAGGTTGGAGGAGGAGTTCTTGACGCCGATGCCGATGACGTACTTGTTGTTCTCCTTGAGCTTGGAGACCAGCGGCGAGAAGTCGCTGTCGCCCGAGAGGATCACGAAAGTGTCCAGGTGCTCCTTGGCGTAGGACATGTCCATGGCGTCGACGACCATCTTGATGTCGGCGCTGTTCTTGCCCGAGTAGAACTTCTGCGGGATGTCGATGAGCTCGATCGCCGCCTCGTGGAACGGGCGCTTGTAGTCGCTGTAGCGCTCCCAGTCGGCGTAGGCCTTCTTGACGATGATCTTGCCCTTCTCGAGCAGGCGCTCGAGGATCAGGCCGATGTCGAACTTGCTGATCTCCGAGTCCCGCACGCCGAGGGCGATGTTCTCGAAGTCGCAGAACACCGCGATCTTCCTCTCCTCGTGCTGCGGCCGCTGGCGGTCGGGGACGGAGATGACGATCTCGCGGCTCGCCGAATCGAGATCGCTGGCGGAGATCACGTAGCTCTCGCCGCCGCGCGTGGCGCGCGGAGTGAGCTGCAGCGGGCCCGGCGCCAACGACGCGGGCGGCGCGGGCGGTGCGGGCTGGAACTGCGCCGCCAGCTCTTCCGGCCCGGCGTCCTCGTCGTCGTCCTCCTCGGCCGGATCGGCCCCGCCGGCGCCGGCGGTACCGGCGGCGGTGCGGCCGTTCTTCCGCCGGCCGCCGCGGCTGCGGCGCGAGCGCTTCTTCTTCACTTCCGGCCGGCTCTCCTCGTCACGCTCCTCGACCTCGCCGTCGCCTTCGGCCTCGGCCTCGAGCTCGGTCGGCTCGGATGCCGCCGGCTCGGCCGGCTCGGATGGCTGGAACGGAGCGGTGATCGGACGCGGCCCCCGCGGCTCGTGGCGAGCGCGAGCGGCGGCCTCATGCCCGAGATATCCGGCGCTCTCGGCCGGCTCCGTCGCCGGCGACGCGGGCGCCGCGGCGCTGCCGAGATCGGTCCCCTCGGGCGTCCGCCAGGCGGCGGCGGGAGCGGCCGCGGCGGCCGACTGGAGCGGCCCCGGCGGCGCCTCCTGGGAAGGGGCCGGCTCGCGCGGCTGCCAGAAGGCGCGGTAGGGCTCGGGGTTCGTCGGGGACGCCTGCAGATCCAGCTGCTGCGCCGGGTGGGACGTGTCAGCTCTGCGGGTGGCGAAGGGCTCGGAGGGCTCGGCCTCCGGGGCCGGGCCGGCTGCAGGGGTCGTCGGGGCGGCCGCTCCGGCGTCGCCCATCCTGCCGGCGTGGAAAGTGTCGCCCGCGCGGTGCGAACCGGCACTCCCCTCGACGCTCTCGACGCCCTCCGAGAGGAAGCGGGAGGCGGGGTCCCTTTCTGCGGGCGGCGCGGTCGGCGCGGTTGGCGCGGTTGCTTCGGAGGCGGGCTTCGCCGGCTGGGCCGGCGTCGGTTCACTCTTGTCTGCTTGCTCTTGCTTCTCTTCGTTCGCGGCGCCCTCGGATGTGGGGCGTTGCCACCATGGACTCAAGATGTATTCCCTTTCTCGAGCCCTGAAACGGGCTCGTCGGATCTCGCCGCATGTCGTTGACCAGCGATACCTGCGAAGCAGCTCTGTGGGCGGGAGCGGCGGCGGGGCGGTTGGGATAGGGCCACAGCGGCGAGGGGGCAAGCGGCCGAACCGCAGTTCATTCTAGCATTCGCGGCGGCCGGCGGCCAGAGACGCACGCGATTCAATTCCTTGGATTACCGGATTTCGGTATCATCCTGCTTCTGCGGCGGTGGAGTCCGCCCTCGATCGCGGCTCCCACGAGAGCGGCCAATGACTCCTACTCTTTCCTGCTCGGGAGGGCTCGCGCCGCCCCGGCGTCGCCGGCCAGCCAGGAGGAGCCTTGGCGCGATTCCTCTGGATCTGCTTGGCGGGAGCGGCCGGCACCGGCGCCCGCTACCTGATGTCGACCTGGCTCTCGCGGGTCTCCGGGTCGGCATTCCCCTGGGGCACCCTGGCGGTGAACCTCCTCGGCTCTTGCCTCCTCGGCCTCGTCATGGAGGTCGGTCTCTCCACCGGAATTCTCCCGCCCACCCTCCGGCTGACCCTCGCCACCGGCCTGCTCGGCGGGTTCACCACCTACTCGAGCTTCAACTACGAGACCCTGCAGTACCTGCGCAGTGACAGCTGGCTGCTGGCCTCGGTCAACGTCGGCGCCACGGTGCTGGGCTGCCTGGCGGCCGGGCTCCTCGGCATCTGGGCAGGCAGGTTCCTGGCCGGGAGCCAGGGTTAGTTAGTTAGTTAGTTAGCTAGAGCGGGAAGACCAGCGGCAGCGTCACCTCGCGGTCAGCCTGCAGGCCGATCTGGCCCTGATAGAGCGGCCAGTCGGGTCGGGCGTGGCAAGGCGACCGGACCTGGTTCCTGCTCAGTCGAGGTCGAAGGGGCGCGGCGGCCGCCCCTGGTCGGGGTCCTCTTCGGCGCGGCGGAGGGCTTCCTTGAACTTCTCTTCCAGCAGGCGGTCGCGGTCCTTCATCGCCGCAACCTCGCGTTGGAAGACGTCCTCGGCGCGGGCCTTGTCCTGGTCGAGACCCTGCAGCAGCGAGTCCAGATCCTTGCCGCCGGCCGGGGGCTGCTTCGGGCGGCGATGGGAGAGCACCTCTCCCGTGGCCGCGTCGACCACCAGGTCGGAGCCGCAGTCGGGGCAGCGGATGCTCAGCTTCGGGCTCTCGCTCACCCAGCCATTGTAGCCGCTTCGGTGGTGGTCAGTGAGCACTGCCCGCGGCATGTCATCCGAGGCGGCGAGCCCATGAGCCTGGCCGCCCGGGCGGCCCGGGCGCCCAGCAGGCGATCGCGGCGGCGCAGGCCAGGGCGGCGGCTAGCATCCCGGCCACGAAGCCGCGCGGGCGATAGAGGAGATCGACGCGCAGCTCTCCGGCAGATCCGGCCAGTGGCGCGTCGAGCAATTGTCTCGGCGGAGGCGGCGACGCCCGCCGGCCGTCGAGGAGGAGGCGCCATCCGCCGTCCTGGTAGAGGCTGCCCGCCAGCTCGGTGCCCTGGTTCGCCACCTTGGCGCGGGCCACTACCTCGTCGTCGCCGAAGCTGGTCACGAGCAGCCCGCCGGGCAGCGGCCTGCCGCCGCCCGCGCGGGCGG
>DATNKH010000529.1:0-4369 GCA_035603475.1 Thermoanaerobaculia bacterium | reverse complement strand
TGGTGCGCATCCAGAGGTCCTCGCCCGCGCACTGGTGGACCATGTGCTCTCGGGGGGTGCGCGCGCGCGCCTCGGGCCGGAAGGCGAGCTCGTCGTCGGCGAAGTGGGACCAGACGCTCAGGGTCTTGATCCGCTCGGTGGCATAGGTCTCGACCAGGAAGTCGTAGCGTCCCATCGCCCGGATCCTCCTCCGCATACGAGCGCAACGGCTCTCGAATCACCAGTATAGACGGCGCGCTCCGGCGCCCCGCGTGCAGCCGCGCGCTTCCCTACCCGCCTCAACCCCGCCGCTACCGCTGCTCGACGACCCGGCCGAGGTGGCCGGACGTGAGGCGGTGGAGGGCCGGGTGGTCGCGCAGCAGGGTCTCCTCGCGGCGCGGGCCGGTGGAGACCATGGTGACGGGAGCGTTCAGCTCCTGCTCGATGAAGTCGATGTAGTCGCGGGCGGCCGGCGGCAGGTCGGCCTCCTCGAGGATGCCGGCTGTCGAACGTTTCCAGCCCTTGAAGGTGCGTAGGACGGGCTCGGCAGTCTCCAGGCAGTGGCGGTCGGGCGGAAGGTCGCGCAGCTGCTTGCCGTCGAGGCGGTAGGCGACGCAGACCGGGATCTCGTCGAAATCGTCGAGGACATCGAGCTTGGTCAAGGCGACGGCGTCGATGCCGTTCAGCAGCTGGGCGTAGCGGGCGACGACGGTGTCGAGCCAGCCGCAGCGGCGCGGGCGGCCGGTGACGGTGCCGAACTCGTTGCCGCGCTGGCGCAGGAAGTCGCCGCGGGCGTCGGTCAGCTCGGCGGGGAAGGGGCCGCCGCCGACGCGGGTGGTGTAGGCCTTCAGCACGCCGATGGCGCCGTCGATGCTGGTGGGCGGCACGCCGGTGCCGGTACAGGCGCCGCCGGCCGTGGAGCTGGAGCTGGTGACGTACGGATAGGTGCCGTGGTCGAGGTCCAGCAGGGTCCCCTGGGCGCCCTCGAAGAGCAGCGCGCGGCCGCCGGCGATCCAGGCGTTGAGCAGCTGCTCGGTGTCGCACAGATGCGGCGCGAGGCGCTCCGCCCAATCGCGGCACTGCTCGACGCCGGTGTCGGCTCCCAGCGCCGCCAGCGATGGGGCGCCGAGCCCCGCAAGCTCCACCTCGGCACGGCTCCGCAAGTTGTCCAGGTGGTCCGCGAGGTCGGGCGCGGTGAGATCGCAGATGCGCAGCCCATAGCGTGACGCCTTGCTGGCGTAGGCGGGGCCGATGCCGCGCGAGGTGGTGCCGATGCGATGGCTGCCGCGGGCCTCCTCGCGCGCCCGGTCGAGGGCGGCGTGCAGCGGGAACAGCACGTGGGCGCGGTTGGAGACGAAGAGGCGGCCCGCGCCCTGCACGCCGGAAGCCGCGAGCTGGTCGAGCTCCTCGAGGAAGGCGTCCGGCGCGATCACCATGCCGTTGCCCATGAAGCAGGCCATCTCGGCATGCAGGATGCCGGAGGGGATCAGCCGCAGCGAGAAGTGGCGGTCGCGGAACTTGACCGTGTGGCCGGCGTTGTGCCCGCCCTGATAGCGCACGACGCCATCGAACGCCGGGCAGAGGAGATCGACGATCTTTCCCTTACCCTCGTCCCCCCATTGCATCCCCACGATGATGACGTTGGCCATGAAGCTCTCTTCCAGGAAATCACGGAGGTGTCGATAGGGGAAGGAATCCCAGGTCCCGCGGCCCCGCGCGCAGCCGGGGCGTGACAGTAGCAGATGGTGGGACGCTCGGCAAGAAGGTGCTAGCATGAGTAGCTGGAGCGACCGTGCGGCACGTGGACGATTGGGTTGTCACGAGGGCTCTCCCTCGCTCGAGCTGACCATCGCGCTTCATGCCTGAGAAAGGCAAGCCTTCTTGCAAGTCCTCCTCCGCTCCGCCAACATCGTCCTGCCGTTGGCCTACCTGCTGGTGGCCGTGGCCTACGGCTTCGTCTTCTTCGCCGCCGAGCCGCGGGCGCAGCGCGCCGCCGCCCCGGCGTTGCGCGCGGTCATCCTGCTGCATCTCGCGTACCTGCTGGGCCTCGCCGCCCACTGGGGCCAGTTCCCGGCGGCGACGGAGTCGCAGGCGCTGTCGTTGATCGCCTTCGCGGTGGCCGTGGTCTACGCCTACGTCGAGTGGCACGGCCGCGAGCGCAGCACGGGCTTCTGGCTGGTGGCCCTGGTCTTCTTCTTCCAGCTGCTGGCCTCGGTGCTGGCGCGGCCCGAGACGCCGGACCAGGCGATCTTCCACGATCCGATCTTTGCCGTCCACGTGTCGCTGGCGCTGCTCGGCTACGCGGCGTTCGCGGTGGCGGCGGCCTATGCATTCCTGTTCCTGCAGCTCTACCGCGACCTCAAGGCAGGCCGCTTCTCGACCTTCTACGGCAAGCTGCCGCCGCTGGCGGTGCTCGAGCGCATGATGCTGGTCGCCCTGACCGCCGGGTTCGTGTCGCTCACCGGCGCCGTGGTGACCGGCGCCTTCTGGGCGCAACGGCTCTATCCCAGCGACTGGCTGCACGACCCGAAGATCCTCGCCACCCTGATCACCTGGGCCATCTACGGGCTGGCGCTGCTGCTGCGCCGGCTGCGGCGGTGGCAGGGGCGGCAGACGGCCCTCGCCAGCCTGGCCGGACTCGGCACGATCCTGTTCTCGCTGGTGGCGGTGAACCTGTTCTTCAGCGGCTTCCACGCCTTCCGGTAGTCCTCATGCCCGATTCGCCCGACCCCACCTCCCCGCTCGAACCCCGGGACCCGGCAGCCTCCCGAGGTCCTGGAGACGCGGCAGGCGCGGGCGGCCAGGGCGGCGGCGGCCAGCTCGGCGGCAGCCAGGCGGGCGCCGGCGGCCAGGGCCCCGCCGGCGCGGCCAGCGCGGCGGCCCGCGAGCTCGCCGCGAACGGCACTGCCGGCCCCAGCCTCCTGCTGCTGGGCATCGACCACCACACCGTGCCGATCGAGCTGCGCGAACGCGTCGCCTACGGCCAGGACGAAGCCGAGAAGATGCTGGTCCACCTGCTGGCGCGCTCCGCGATCGCCGAGGCGCTGCTGCTGTCGACCTGCAACCGCACCGAGGTGGTGCTGCAGCCGCGCGACGAGGAGGAGGCCTACCGCGCCGCCCTCGACCTGGTGTTCCTGGCGCGGGCGCCGGAGGTCGAGCGCCCCGGCCTGCTCTACGTCAAGCGCAACCAGGGCGCCGCCCGCCACCTGCTGTCGGTCGCGTGCGGCCTCGAGTCCATGGTGCTCGGCGAGCCCGAGATCCTCGGCCAGGTCAAGCAGGCGGCGGCCCTCGCCGAGGCGGTCGGCGCCGCCGGGCCGGTGCTGCGCCGGCTGCTGCGCTGCGCGCTGGCGGCGGGGCGGCGAGCCCGGCAGGAGACGGCGATCTCGGCCGGCGCGGTGTCGCTCGGCTACGCGGTGATCGAGCTGGCGCGCAACATCTTCCGCGACCTCGACGACTGCCGGGTGCTGCTGATCGGCGCCGGCGAGATCGCGCGGGCGGTGGCGCGCAACCTCGCCGAGCGCGGCGCCCGCGAGCTGACCGTCGCCAACCGGTCGCCGGAGCGGGCGCGCCAGTTCCAGGAAGAGTTCCCGCAGTCGGCGGCGGTTCCTTTCGACCAGCGTTTCGCGGCGATCCGCGAGGCCGACCTGGTGATCGCCTCGACCGGCGCCGACGAACCGGTGATCACCCGGCGGCAGCTCGCCGAGGCGATGGCGGCCCGGCCCAGCCGCGCGCTGCTGGTCGTCGACCTCGGGGTGCCGCGCAACGTCGAGCCCGAGGCCGGCCGGATCGAGAACGTCTTCCTGCATTCGCTCGACTCGCTCGACCACCTGATCCAGCGCAACCTCAAGCGGCGGAAGGACGAGATGCCCCGGGTGCAGGAGATCCTCGACCAGGAGATCGCCCACTTCCACGGCTGGTATCGCGGCATGCAGGCCGAGCCGCTGATCGCGCGGCTGCAGAAGCAGGCCGAGCGCATCCGCCGCCAGGAGCTGTCGCAGGCGCTCCCTCACTTCCCCGAGAGCTCGCACGAGCATCTCGACCGGCTGACCCGCTCGTTGGTACGCAAGATCCTCCACCATCCCAGCGACGGGCTGCGCGGCCGCGAAGGGACCGAGCACCTGCCCCGCCTCGACCTGGTCCGGGAGCTCTTCCGCCTCGACGACTACGACGACGCCGACGAGAGCGAGGCGCGCGCGCGCGGCGGCGAGGGCGGCGCCGTGGCCGCGGACGGCGACGAGGAGCCGCCGACCGGCTAGGAGCCTGCGCGGCAGGAAACGGCTGTTCCGAGGGGGGGATGGGGTAGACTTCGCTATGCCCACCTCGTTTCGGCCGTACGCTCCTGACCAGTCGTTGCTGCTGCCGCCGTCCCCGCGGGACTGGTTGCCCGAGG
>DATNKH010000528.1:0-18795 GCA_035603475.1 Thermoanaerobaculia bacterium | reverse complement strand
CAGGGAGGTCCTCTTCGTCGCGCCGCGGCGCGCATGCAATCGTCTGCGGTCGACGCTCGAGAACCGCCACTTCGTCGGCCAGGTTCCAAGCGCTCCGCAGACGGTATATTTCCGGGCCACAACCGATGGCACGGGGCGCATCGCGTCCCTCGATGTCCTTTACTCCGAAGCAACCGAAGCGGAAACACGGGGGGTCGTGGCTTTCGGCGAAGAAAACTTGCAGGTTTGGTCCCGACAAGCCCCGGCCCTCCCTTTGGAACTATTCGGGTCCCTGCGCGTGACACCCGACGGTAAAGTCGGCTACATGCTGGTGGGGGGGAACTCGCTGTTCTGACGGACAGCATCGCACCCGATGCCCGCTGGCGCGGCGGGTTCAAATCACTGCGCCGGCCACCGCCGCCGTCAGGAGAGGCGGGGTCTTGAATCTCGCGGTTCACAGCCCGGCGCGCCTGCTCGGGCCCCGCGCGGTCGTGGGATCGGTCGTCGACCTGGAGCTCGAGGCAATGCACTGCGACGGCGTGTTTCGCCGATTCGTGCAGCTCAGGGAGCGGCCGTACTCGCAGCAGCAAGCGAGGCCTGGACCGGTGTGACCACCGCGACCGAGACTCAGGTCAGCTCGATCTCGACGCCTCCCGTGATGCCGGCCACGAGGTTGTACAGGGCGGCGACCAGCAGCCCGACGACGAAGCCGAGCAGTCCGTAGAGGACCGGGAAGAAGACGATCGCACCCACCCCGAGTGCAGCGCCCAAGATCGAGCCGTGGTGGTCGGAGCCCATGCTGCTGCCGAGAGCCGCTCCGAAGAGCGAGAGGAGCGCGACGACGGCACCGACGATCAGGCCGAGGAGCGCATACAGGGTACCCTGTGTCTTGGCTACGGATAGGACGCCCACGCGACGTATCACGGACTTGGCCATCTCTCACCCCCGCTGATTAGTTCCTCCATTATCGCTCCAGTCCACGAGGGCCGCCGCGGTTCCGGCTGGCCTACCGGGTCTACGTGTCCGGAGCTTTGCCGCGAGCACGCCTGTCAGTAGAATGGCGCGTCCCCCCTGGCGGGACCGGAGGCCACAATGATGAAGCGCTTGCCCCTCATGCTGTCGACGCTCGCGGCGTACGCGCTCGCGGCTTACGCTCCGCACCCTGCCATCGCCTGGCAGGGGGTCACGCCAGCGGCGCCGGCAGCGCCGGCCTCGGCCGCGGCGCCCGTGCCGCCGGTCGCCGCCGTGCGCCCTTACGAGGTGAAGTCGCCGAACGGCTCGCGCGTCGACGATTACTACTGGCTGCGTGACGACCAGCGCAAGAACCCGGAGATGCTCGCCTACCTGGCGGGCGAGAACGCCTACACCGACGCGATGATGGCGCACACCAAGCCGGAGCAGGAGCTGCTCTTCCAAGAGCTGCTCGGGCGCGTCAAGCAGGACGACTCCACGGTCCCGACGCGCAAGAACGGCTACTGGTATTACAGGCGGTTCGAGGAGGGCAAGGAATATCCGATCTATGCGCGCCGGAAGGGTTCTCCCACCGCTCCCGAGCAGGTGATCCTCGACGGCAACGCGCTGGCGGTCGGCCACAGCTTCTTCCTGGTCGGCGGCACGGTGGTGACGCGGGACGGCAAGCTCATCGCTTACGGCGAGGACGTCGTCGGCCGGCGTCAATACGTCCTCAGGGTCAAGAACCTGGAAACCGGGGAGACGCTCGCCGATGCCATCCCCGGCGTCTCGCCCTCCTTCGCTTGGGCCAACGACGGCCGCACGCTGCTCTACGTGGAGAACGACCCGGTCACCCTGCTCGGCTACCGGGTGCGCAAGCACGTGCTGGGCACCGATCCGAAGAGCGATCCCCAGGTGTACGAGGAGAAGGACCACTCGTTCTACCTCTTCGTGTCGAAGAGCCCGAGCGACCGCTTCCTGGTCATCGCGCTCCAGAGCACGGTGGCCACCGAGCGGTGGGTGGCGAGGGCCGACGATCCGCAGCTCGCGTTCCATGTCCTCCTGCCGCGCGAGCGGGACCACGAATACTCGGCGGCGGATCTCGGCGACGACTGGGTCCTGCGCACCAACTGGCAGGCGCCGAACTTCCGCATCGTGCGCGTGCCGATGGCGCGGATCGCCGACCGCGGCGCCTGGCGCGACGTCGTGCCGGCGCGGGCGGACGCGTTCGTCGAGGACTTCGCCCTCCTCGCGGACCATCTCGCCGTCGGCGAGCGCTCGAACGGCCTGCTCGGGATCCGCATCAGGCGCTGGAGCGACGGCAAGGAGTCGCTGATCGCCGCCGACGAGCCTTCCTACACCTTCGAGCTCGGCGACAACCCTGAGCAGGACTCGACGACTCTCCGCTACGTCTATACCTCGTTGACGACGCCGCGGTCGGATTACGATCTCGACCTCGCAACGGGGACGAAGAGGCTCCTCAAGCGCGACGTCGTCCTCGGCGGCTTCGATCCGGCGAATTACGCCTCCGAGTTCGTCTGGGCGCCGGCCCGCGACGGCAAGCGGATCCCGGTCTCCATCGTCTATCGCAAGGGTTTTCGCCGCGGCTCCGGCGCGCCGCTGCTGCAGACCGGCTACGGTTCGTACGGTGCGTCGAGCGATCCCGTCTTCAACCCGAACACCCTGTCGTTGCTCGATCGCGGGTTCGTCTTCGCGCTCGCCCACATCCGCGGCGGCCAGGAGCTCGGCCGCGCCTGGTACGACGACGGCAAGCTCCTGCACAAGCAGAACACCTTCAACGATTTCGTCGACGTCACACGCTTCCTCGTGGCGCAGGGCTACGCCGCGAAGGACCGCGTCTTCGCGCTCGGCGGCAGCGCCGGCGGCCTGCTCATGGGCGCGGTCGTCGACCAGTGCCCCGAGTGCTACCGCGGGGTGCTCGCCCTGGTGCCTTTCGTCGACGTCGTGACGACCATGCTCGACGAGAGCATTCCCTTGACCTCCAACGAGTTCGACGAGTGGGGCAATCCGAAGGAGAAGCCCTACTACGACTACATGCTCTCCTACTCGCCTTATGACAACGTCGAGCGCAAGGCGTATCCGGCGATGCTGGTGACGACCGGCCTGTGGGACAGCCAGGTGCAGTACTACGAGCCGACGAAGTGGGTCGCCAAGCTGCGGGCCCGCAAGACGGACGCCAACCCGCTCTACTTCCACGTCAACATGGAGGCCGGCCACGGCGGCAAGTCGGGGCGCTTCCAGCGCCTCCACGAGACCGCGCTGTACGACGCCTTCCTGTTCGACCTGCTCGGCCGCGACCTCGCCGCGGAGGCGAAGCGCGGCGGCGCGCCGGTAAGCAAGAGGCTCCCCTAGCGCGGGGGAGGGAGGGGGCGTCAGAAGCGCCGGCAGAGAGTGATGATGCGGAAGCCGCCGAAGGTCTCCTCGCCGCAGCGCAGGGCGTCGACCCGCCGCTTCAAGACGGGGAAGGTCGCGAGGGAGACACCCATCTGCGTGGCCTCGCCCTCGAGCACGACGTAGCGGATGTCGTACGCCCGGAGGTGTCGCCGGAGCAGCCGATCGAACTCCTCCCGCTGCTGGCGGCCCGCGAAGGGGACGGTGAGGTAGGGGTGGAACCAGAGCACCGGGCTGACCGACGGGCGGCCTGTGATGCCGTAGAGGATGGAGGAGTCGCCGAGCAGCCAGAAGTTGCCGGGGTGTGAGGCGAAGAAGCCCGCGACCTCGGCCAGGTCGCCGCTGCCGTAGTGGACGAAGGGCGGCACCCCCCAGCGCAGGTACCGCAGCGCGGTGGGCAGCGTAGCGGCCGCGGCGGCGGGCGGCGCGTCGATTCCGGCCCGCGCCTCGTTGACGAGCAGGTCGAAGCGCACGGCCTCGACGGCCGACGCAGTCAACAGCAGTGCGAGCATCGCCGTGGCGATGCGGGCCCGCGGCGGCGGCGGAGCGGCTCCCGGCGGGCGGCCAGGCGATGGCTCGTCGGCGGCCGCGGTGCCAGCACCGGAAAGGCCGCGGGCCAGGCTTGCCTGGGCGAGGCCGGCGACCAGGAAGACGTAGGCCGCTGCCGTGACGGGGCTGCGAAGGGTCGTCGCCACGAACGCCGCCGACACGGCGGTCAGGCCGAGGGCCAGGAAAGCGGCAAGCCGCCGTTCGCCATCGCCATGCCTGGCGAGCAGCGAGTGGAGCGCGATCGTGAGGGCCAGGACGAGCGACGCGAGCGGCCAGAGCGTCAGCATCGGGCGCCAGAACGGCCAGCCGGGGCCGCGGCCCGCCAGCAGCAGCCGGATCCTCGCCGCGCCGACCGCGGCCGGCATCTCGAGCGCGAAGCGGCGGGCGGCGCCGGGGTCGGGCACCCAGCGGGCCACGTAGGCGAAGACGCCGGCGAGCGCGCCGGCCGTTCCCAGGAGCAGGCCGCAGAGGTTGCGGAGACGCCGGCGCCCGGGCACCCGGAGCAGGGGTAGAGCGACCGCGAGCGGGGCGAGAAACACCGCCGGGTTGGATTTGCTGAAGAAGGCGGCGGCGAGGAGGATCGCGGCCAGGGCGCTCCACAGGAGGGCGCCGGCGTCGCCGCGCGTCCGTCGCGCGGCATTGCCCGCCGCCAGCGCGGCGAGGCCGAAGAGGAACGCGTGATGCTCTGCATAGGGCACGCCGATCGGCGGGTAGAAGGTGAGCGCCGACAGCGCCGCCCACCAGGCAGCCCAGGCCGGGCGCAGCCCGCACTGTCGCAGCAGCGCGAAGGCCAGCGCCGCGAACAGGCCATTCGCGACAGCGGCATGCAGGACGTAACTGAACCAGGAGACCCCGAGGACCCGGAAGAAGCCCGCCTGCAGGGCCGCCGGCACGACGGCGGCCGGCGTCATGAAGTCGCGGTAGGGGAGCTGGCCCGACAGCAACCGGTACCCGCCGTCGAAGACGATCGACTGGTCGAGCGGCAGGTAGCCCATCCGGCCGTAGTGGAGGGCGACGAGCAGCCCCCAGGTGAACAGACCGGCCGCCGGCAGGGCCGCCGCGGAACCTGCCACGGCGTGCCGGGCGGGAGCTGCCCGCGTCTCATCCTTCATCTTGTTCGAGGCGAGCCCGAGAGCTGGCGAGCCCGAAGCTCCTCGTCTTGCAGCGATCCGCGGCCCGATCCTATCACCGCAGACCTGAGACCGGGCCGGCTGGCGCGGCTGTTCTCGCCTCGCCCTTTGCGCGTTGGCCGCCCTGGAATGGCACAACGAGATGGTCTGTCGCGGAATTGACAATGGGTGACCGGTTGGGCTACCGTCACAGGACGTCGAGGAGACATCCGGGAGGGTAGTGTCTAGATTGCTGGATTGCCCTAGCCTCCCTACCTCCGTTTGGGCGAGGGTTCGCAGTCCTACGTCGCTGCCCTCTGGACTTGGACCCTCGCCCAAACGGAGGTAGGGAGGCTAGGGCAATCTAGCCAGGACACTACCTGAGGAGACATCGGAGACGTCCAGGAGGAGAACGTGCCGCAGCGCCTCGCATGCTTCCTGCTCCAGCTCGCGCCGGCTCTCTTCCTGCCGTTCCCACTCGCGGCCGCGACGGCGCCTGACGCTCGGCAGCCCACGACGCCCCCGCCGCCCCCGTCGGCCGGCGGCGAGACGGTCGAGGTCAGCATCCGGATCGTCCCGTTCTGCGCGGTCGACGCCGCGGGCAAGCCGATCGCCGACCTCCGGCAGGACGAGATCGAGCTGCGTGTCGGCGGCCGGCCGGTGACCATCGATACCCTGGACCGCACCGCGGCGGCGCCGGGCGCGCAGGCTGGCACGGACGGCAAGCGCTCGGCGACGCCCCCCGCACTGCCGCGGACCGTCGTCTTCCTTCTCGACTCCGCCTTCACCTCGCCGGCCGGGGTGCGGAATGCGCGCGTGGTGGCGGGAAAGCTGCTGCGCGAGGTCCCGGAAGGGCAGCGCCTGTCGCTGTGGTCCCACAGCGCGGCGCACGGTCTTGAGCAGAAGGTGGCGTCGGTCGAGGCCGACCAGCGGGGCAAGCGGCAGTTCCTCGACGCCCTCGGCAAGCTGGCGCCGGAGGTCGGTCGGATCGACACGGGCTCGGTCTCCGAGCTCGGATACAGCATCGGCACGGGGGGCAAGGGGGGGTCGCAGCTGAACGGCATGATCAACTCCGTGCAGACCACCGCCCGCAGCGAGTACGAGGGGGTCGCCCGCGAGCTCGCCGGCGCGCTCGACTTCATGGCCGCCCAGCTGCGCCACCTGCGCGGGCCGAAGCTCTTCCTGGTCTTCTGGCGCGGCCTCGACGCCGATCTCTTCTTCCAGGGAGACATGGGAATGAACCCGGCGACCGGCGAGGCCTACGTGGTGGGCGGGCAGCGGTACGGCCCCCTGATGACCCATTTCACGGCGCCGCTCCGGGCGATCGGCGACTCGGGCGCGATGACGGTCTTCGTCAACGCCAGCGCCCCGCAAGGGGTCGGTTCCGACGCCGACGGCCCGATCCGCCAGATGGCCCAGACCGCCGGCGCCTTCTATGCCGGCGGCGCCGACGCCGAGAGCGTCGCCGAGCGCGTCGCCGCCACCACCGCGGCCTGTTACGAGGCAGGCTTCTACCTCCGGGGGCGGCCCACGGCGGCGCGCGAGGCGGTGGAGGTGGTGATCAAGCGCCCGGCCGCGAAGACCTGGGCACCCGCGGCCCTGAGGCTGCGGGACACCTGGGAGACGCTGACCGCCACCGAGAAGAAGCTGCTGGTCCTCGATCTGGTGGCAGGCGGTCCGCAGGCGCAGCACGGACCCGTCCAGCTGAGCGTCGAGCAGCTGGGCGGCACGGTGCAGAGCCGCCCGGAGAGCGGCGGCGGCCGTCGCTTGCGCTACCAGGCGGCCTGGCCGGCCGCGCTCGCCGGCAAGGAGCTGGACCTCTACAACGTGGCCCTGGCCCGGCCGGCTGGCGGCGAGAAGACCCCCCGGCTGCTGAAGTTCGACCTGCACGAGAAGGCGGGAACCGCCGCCGCGGACCCGCTGGAGGTGGACCTGGGGAAGAGCGACCGCCTGATCTGGGCGATCGTGGCCGTCGAGCCCGCCAGCGGCCGGGCCTGGTTCCGCCGGTTGCAGCTCGCGGGACCGGCGGCGCCGGGCGGCAAGTAGGCGCGCCGCCGCCTCGCTCCGAGGGCGTCAAGGGCAATCGAGGCCCCCACCGCACGCCCGGCCATTCCCGGGATGCCCAGAAGAACCCTGGTCTAGTAGAATTGCCTCCGCGGTCCTCGACCCTCAGCGGCAGCGGCACGCCGACTGCCTACGATCCGCGAGGTCGAAGCAGCAGCAAGCGAAGCGACCGCCGGCCGGCATCCAGCCGGCGCCGGGCCGCTGGCGGCGGTGCGCCCCGGCGCCAAGGAACGGCCACGAAGCGCAGGAAGCGAAGGAAGGGAGGCGACCCGAGCTTTGGTGGAGGCCCGCATGGAACCCGAGGGCGCGGCGGCGACCGGGGCGAGCCGCATGCCCGGCGCCGGCGAAGGCGGCAAGACCTTGCTCCTCCCGGCGTTCGTGGAGCGCTTCCTGCTCCAGATGGGGCGGTTCGTCCACATGCTGGGCCGCGTCTTCGCCTGGACGCCGCGGCCGCCCTACGACTGGCGGGAGCTGCTGGGCCAGATGGTCAAGGTGGGCGTCTCCTCGACCCCGGTGGTGCTGCTCACCGCGCTCTTCACCGGCATGGTCCTCGCCCTGCAGACCTTCACCGTGCTCAAGCGCTTCTCCGCCGAGAGCTACGTCGGCACGCTGGTGGCGCTGTCGATGGTGCGGGAGCTCTCGCCGGTGCTCACCAGCCTGATCGTGGCCGGCCGGGCGGGTTCGGCGATGGGCGCCGAGCTCGGCAGCATGCGGGTCACCGAGCAGATCGACGCCCTCGAGGTGATGGCGACCGATCCGATCCATTACCTGGTGGTGCCGCGGGTCTGGGCCGCCGTCCTGACGATGCCGCTGCTGGTGGTGATGGCCGACGGCGTCGGCATCGGCGGCGGCTATCTCGTCTCGGTGGTGCTGATGGGCGCCAACCCGGTCAGCTATCTCAACACCTCGTTCCAGTACACGGTCCTCAACGACCTGCTGTCCGGCCTGATCAAGGCGGCCGTCTTCGGCCTGCTGATGGCGACCATCAGCTGTCAGCAGGGCTTCTACACCACCGGCGGCGCCGAGGGCGTCGGGCGTTCCACGACCGCGGCGGTGGTGCTCTCGAGCATCGCCATCCTGGCGGCGGACTTCTTCCTCACCAAGCTGCTGTTCTGAGATGGACGCGCCCACCCCAGCCCCCGCCCCGGGCCCCGGCGAGCGGCCGCCGAAGTCCGGGCAGCTCACGATCCAGCTGCGCGGCCTGGTCAAGTCGTTCGGCCGCAAGCGGGTGCTCGACGGGCTCGACCTCGACGTCGCGGCAGGTGAGTCGATGGTGATCATCGGCGCCTCGGGCACCGGCAAGAGCGTCACGCTCAAGCACATCATCGGGTTGCTCAAGCCCGACTCCGGCTCGGTGGTGGTGGACGGCGTGGCGATCGAGCAGCTCGACAACCGTGGCATCACCGAGTTCCGGCGCCGCTTCGGCATGGCGTTCCAGGAAGGCGCCCTGTTCGATTCGATGAACGTCTTCGACAACGTGGCCTTCCCGCTGCGCCGGCTGTCGCGCAAGTCGCGCCGCGAGATCCGCCAGCGGGTCGACGAATGCCTGGCGATGGTGCGCCTCGAAGGCCTGGGTGGAAGAGACATCTCCGAGCTCTCCGGCGGCATGCGGCGCCGGGTCGGCTTCGCCCGCGCCATCGCCCACGAGCCCGAGATCCTGCTCTTCGACGAGCCGACCACCGGCCTCGACCCGGTCACCGCGGCGCTGATCGGCGAGGTCATCCGCGACATCGGCGAGCGCCTCGAGAGGACCATGGTGACCATCACCCACGACATGCACGTCGCCTTCCGGGTCGGCCATCGCATCGCCATGCTGGACGGTGGCAAGATCATCGCGGAGGCGCCGCCGGAGGAGTTCAAGCAGCTGCCCGACGCCCGGGTCCAGCAGTTCATCCACGGCGAGGCGGAGGGCCCGCTCACCGACCAGCCGGCCGGGGGCGGAGCGGGCAGCGGGGAGGCGGGCGGCTTCGGCCGCCGACCGTCAGCGAACCGATAATCGACGCCGGCTGCAAGCTTCCGGAAGCGCCGCCGGGTGGCGGGCGCTTCGCGAGTCAGCCGCGGTGGAGACACTATGGCGCAAATGATCAAGGTCGGGGTCTTCGCGACCGTCTGCATCCTGATCCTGGCGGTCCTGGTCTGGAAGATCGAGGACATCAATCCCTTCCACAAGCAGGGCAAGCACCTCGGGGCGGTGTTCCCCACCGTCGCCGGGCTCGACGACAAGGCGGCGGTGCGCATGGCCGGCGTGCGCATCGGCCGCGTCGACGGCATCGGTCTCGCCGCCGACGGGCGCAGCGCCCAGCTGCGGCTGCTGATCGAGCAGCCGGTGCCGCTCACCCAGGGCGCCTCCGCCCGCATCGCGAACCTCGGCCTGCTCGGCGACAAGTACGTCGAGATCGTGCCGGGGCCGCCCACCGCGCCGCCGCTGCCGGACAACGCGGTGCTGCGCGGCACCTCGCCGGTCAGCTTCGACGACGCCATGGCCAAGCTCGACAGCATCGGCACCTCGATCGAGAAGGCCACCGGCTCGTTCGGCGGCGGCAACCTGGGCGGCAACCTCAACAACCTGATCGAGGACCTGCGCCTGACCGGCGCCGAGATCCGCGCCCTGGTGGCCGAGAACCGCGCCAACGTCGCCTCGACGGTGCGCAACTTCGACTCGCTGACCACCACGCTCGCCCGCGAACTGCCGCGCATCTCCGCCGACACGCAGCGCGCTCTCGACCAGGTGGCCGGCGTCATCGCCGAGAACCGCGGCGACGTCTCCGCCAGCATGGGCAACATCCGCGAGCTCACCAGCCACCTGCAGACCTCGGTCGACAACCTCAACAAGATCACCGGCGAGATCGCCAGCGGCCAGGGCACGGTCGGCAAGCTGGTGAACAGCGACGAGGCCTACAAGAGCGCCGTCTCGACCCTCGACAGCATCAAGTCCGGCGTCGAGAGCCTGAGCGGCACGATCGGCGCCATCCAGCGCTTCAAGATGGACCTCGACCTGCAGGGCTACCTGCTGGGGAAGCAGGTGGGCACCTTCTCGCACTCGCATTCGTCGTTCAACGTCCTGATCGATCCCCAGGACAGCCAGCGCCTGTACAAGGTCGGCGTTGCCATCACTCCGAACGGCACCTATCGCACCCGCATCGACCGCGTCACCTTCGTCAACGAGGCCGGTCAGACCTCCACGACCACGACCACCGACCAGGTCACCGAGGACAAGACGCAATGGAACGCCCTGCTGGGCTTCCGCACGGAGCCCGACACCGGCCGCTGGGCCGATATCCGCTTCTGGGGCGGCCTGATCGAGAGCAAGGGCGGCGTGCAGGTGGAGTACCCGTGGAACGTCGGGTTGCACCGCCCGCTCTGGCTGTCCTTCGAGGCCTTCGACTTCAGCCGCCCGCTCAATCAGCGGGCCCACCTGCGGCTGACCGCGAAGTGGCAGCTCCACCCCAACGTCTACGTGATCGGCGGCTACGACGACCCGCTCGAGCAGCGCTCGCTCTTCCTCGGCGCCGGCATCCGCTGGAAGGACGATAATTTGAAGTACCTGTTGGGGTCCGCTTCGAAGTTCTGACGCGGGGGCGCCGCCGCGCCAAGGCCCCGCGTCAGAACCCGACGTACACCCGCTGGATTCGCGGGCCGAGGCGGGCGAGGAGCTCGTAGGGGATGGTGCCGGCCTGGGCGGCGACCTCCTCGGGGCGGAGCACGGCGCCGTGATGGACGCCGAAGAGCAGCGCTTCGCTGCCGGCGGCGGCGTCCGGGGCGGCGGAGAGATCCACGACCATCGAGTCCATGGAGATGCGGCCGAGGATGGGCGCCGGCCGGCCGTCGACCAGCACGGCGCCGCGGTTCGACAGCGACCAGGGAATGCCGTCGTGATAGCCGAGCGGCAGCACTCCGACTCGCAGGCGCTCGGCGGTGACGGTGTGGGTGCCGCCGTAGCCGACGCGGTCGCCGCGCGCCAGGGTGCGCACCTCGGCGATGCGGCTGAGCAGGGTGACCGCGAGCTGCAGCGGGATGGCGCTCGCGACGGCGGCGGAGGGGTAGAGGCCGAAGAGGCCGAGGCCCAGGCGCACCATGTCGTAGCGCGCCTCCGGGAAGCGCGCGGCGGCGGCGGTGGCCGCGGCGTGACAGAGAAGGCCGCCGAAGCCGGCGGCCGCGAGCTCGCCGCGCGCCTGGTCGAAGAGGGCGAGCTGGCGGCGGGTGTCGCCGTCGGCGGCGGGATCCTCGGCGCTGGCGAGATGGGTCATCAGGCCCGTGACCCGCAGCGCGCAGGTGGCGCTCACCGCCCGCGCCAGGGACAGCGCCTCGCCGGGGGCGACGCCGACGCGGTGCATGCCGGTGTCCACCTTGAGATGGACGGCGAGCGGGCGGCCCGGCGGCTGGGCGGCCCGCGCCGCGGCGGCGAGGGGCTCGACCAGGGCGAAGGAGTAGACAGCGGGCAGCAGCTCGAAGCGCGCCAGCTTCGCCGCCTCCTCGGGGGTCGGCAGGGTCACCAGGATCGGCAGGTGGATGCCTGCCCGCCGCAGCTCGACCCCCTCGTCGGCGGTCGAGACGCCGAGGTGATCGATGCCCGCCTCCGACAGCCATGAGGAGAGCCGCACCAGCTCGCTGCCGTAGGCCAGGGCCTTGACCATTGCCAGGATGCGGGTGCCCGGCCCGCAGACCCGCTGGTAGCTGGCGATGTTGCCGGCGACGGCGCCGAGGTCGACGATCAGGCGGTTGGGCGCCATCGCCTCCATCAGGTCGACGGCGGCGGCCGCGATGCCGCTGTGGCGGGGCCCTTTGAGCAGCAGCGTGTCGCCGGGAGCGAGCAGGGCGCGCAGCCGCCGCCGCACGGCCTCGACGTCGGCGAGCACGGCCGCCTGGCCGCCCGGGTGCGCGGCCAGGTAGGCGTCGCGGGTGGGGGCGAGCCCGCCGCCGCCGTCCTCCCGATCGATCAGCAGCAGGGCGTCGAAGCGGTATTCGCCGGCCAGGGCGCCGATCGCGGCGTACTCGGCGGCGGCGCCCGGCCCCAGCTCGCGCATGCCGCCGAAGACGAAGACCTTGCGGCCGCCGCCGGCCGCCAGCTCGGAGGTGGTGCGCAGGGCGGCGCGCACCGAGATCGGATCGGCGCTCACCAGGTCGTTGACCAGGACGACGCCGGAGGGCGAGCGCCAGACCTCGAGCCGGGTGGGCGGCGGCACGTAATCGCGGAGGCTCTCGGCGATCCGCTCCTCGGGCACCCCGAGGAGGCGGGCGGCACCGACCGCCAGCAGGACGTCCTCGACGATCTCCGCCGAGCGGGTGCGCACCCGCAGCCGGCGCACCGAGCCCGACGGGAAACGCACCTCGAGCTCCTCGCCGCCGAAGGCGGCCCCAGTTCCTCCCGGAGGCCCCGGAGGACGGCCGATCTCGTCGACCACCCGACGCCCGATGAGCCGCGGCAGGGAGGGGTCGCCGGGGAACCCGACCACGCGGCAGGGAAGGCGTGCGGCCTCCTCGGCCACCAGAGCATCGTCCTCGGGAAGCAGGAGCCAGCCGAGCTCCGAGCGAGCGGTCGCGGCCGTGGCCGCCGGCCTGCCGGACATCGCCGCGAAGAGAGACAGCTTCTCGCGGGCGAGGTGCCGCCGGTCCGCGAACGCGGCGATGTGGGCCAGGCCGACGTTGGTGAGGATGCCGCAGTCGGGCGCCAGGATCTCGCGCAGCGCCGCCATCTCGCCGGGAGCGGAGATGCCGGCCTCGAAGACGGCAACCGCGGTGCCGGGCGCCGCGGCGAGCACCGCGAGCGGCACGCCGAGCTGGCTGTTGAAGCTCCCCGGGCTGGCAGCGGTGGAGAAGGTGCCGAGCAGCTGCGCGTAGAGGGCGTCCTTGACGATGGTCTTGCCGTTGCTGCCGGTGATCGCCACGACCCGCCCGAGATGCGCGCGGCGGTACCAGGCAGCCAGCCGCTGCAGGGCGGCCAGCGGCGAGTCGACGGCGATGGTCGCCAGGCCGGCCGGCGGCGTGTCCGCCCTTACCAGCGCCGCCACGGCCCCGTTGGCGGCAGCCTGGCCGAGGAAATCGTGGCCGTCCGCCTGGCGGCCGCGCAGAGCGACGAACAGCGACCGCCGCGGCAAGCGGCGCGAGTCGACGGCGACGGCCTCGACGATCACGGCGGCGAGAGTGGGCGTCGCGCTGCCGGGCGTCGGCGCGGCGTCCCTCAGCTCACCGCCGACGATGGCGGCCAGGCGGTCCAGGGGCAGCGGGATCATCGCTAGGATCTAGAGCGGCCGACGGCGCGCCTCACGCGCTCAGAGATCCGGCTCGCGGCCGGTCAGGCGGCGGAAGGCCTCGACGTAGCGGTCGCGGGTGCCGAGCACCACGTCGGGCGGCAGCTCGGGCGGCGGCGATTGGTGGTCCCATCCCGAGGCGTCGAGCCAGTTGCGCACGAACTGCTTGTCAAACGAGGCGGGCTCCTCTCCCGGCCGCCAGTGGGCGACGTCCCAGTAGCGGGAGGAGTCGGGGGTGAGGGCCTCGTCGATGAGCAAAAGCCGATCCGTGAGCGGCGGCCCGCTGCCTGCGCTGCCCGCGCCACCCATGGTGCCTCTGCGACCATCGCCGCCTCCGGCGGCTCCA
Source organism: Thermoanaerobaculia bacterium (assembly GCA_035603475.1). Classification (GTDB taxonomy): domain Bacteria; phylum Acidobacteriota; class Thermoanaerobaculia; order Multivoradales; family UBA5704; genus JASLEW01. Next base: position 5,137 of record DATNKH010000528.1, on the reverse strand, counting down.
GCGGGCAGCAGCCCGAACTCGAACTTGGTGTCGGCCAGGATCAGATCGCGCTCGGCCGCCCTCGCGGCAGCGCGCTCGTAGAGCAAGAGAGTAAGGTCGCGCAGGCGCTCGGGGAACGTTGCCTCACCGACGGCCGTCCCTGCGGCAACCGTCCCCGCGGTCCCTCCCGCCGCCACCTCTTCCGGCGCTGACTCGGCCGCCGCCGCGGCCTCCTTCGCGAAGGTGGCGAAGTCGACGTTCTCGTCGTGGCCCGTGGCGGCCTTCGTCGCGGGGGTGAAGATCGGCCGCGGCAGTCGGCTGGCCAGCACGAGCCCCGGCGGCAGCTCGATGCCGCAGACGCGGCCGCTCTGGCGGTACTCGCGGTAGCCGCTGCCGGCCAGGTAGCCGCGCGCCACGCATTCGAACGGCACCACCGCGGTCTTGCGCACCAGCACCGCGCGCCCGGCGAGCAGCGCCGCGTGCGGCCGGACGGCGGCGGGGAAGTCGGCGGGATCGGTGGCCAGCAGGTGGTTGGGCACGCTGTCGCCGAGGCGCCCGAACCAGAAGGTCGACAGCTGGGTGAGCACCTTGCCCTTGCCCGGGATGGCCGGACGCAGCACGTGGTCGTAGGCCGAGAGGCGGTCGGTGGCGACCAGCAGCAGGGTCTCGCCCAGGTCGTAGACGTCGCGCACCTTGCCGCGGCGGGGCGGCGGCAGCCCCGCGAGATCGGTGGCCCAGACGGCTTCCTGCAAAGGTGTCCTCCTGTTCCGCGATCCCGCTAGTCCTGCGGCGCCAGGGACCGGGTCGACTCCCGGTCCGCGGCCGTCACCAGGCGCTCGCCCCGCAGCACGCGCAGCGACGCCGGGTCGAGGCTGGCGCCGTCCACGATCTCATACACCGGCAGCCGTTCGAGCCCCTTGAGGCGCGCGGTGCCGAGCTTGCGCAGACCCACCGGCAGGCGCTCGCCGCCGTCGTCGACGTGGAAGAGGACGTAGGAGCGGACGCCGTCGGTGCCGCGGTGCAGCGGGCTGGGGCCGATCTCGCGATCGAGGCGCGCGACGTAGGCGCCGGTCGCGACGAGCCCGTTGTTGAGCAGCGTGCCGTTGCGGTTGATGTAAGCGTAGAAGCGGCGGGACTCCTCGCGCTTGTCCACCACGTCGAGGTCGCTCTCGGCCAGCGGCGCGAAGAAGCGGTGCACCGTGGGCTCGGGGTAGCCCTGGCTGATCAGCATGGTCTTGACCTCGTCGACCTCCTGGGTCGCCTTGCCGGTGACCAGGCGCGACAGCTCGACCATGCCGGGGCCGAAGAACTCGTAGCGCTCCCCCTCCTCGTTGCCGCCGCTGCCCATCGGGATCAGGCGGTAAGCGCCGAAGTTGAGCGCGATGCGCATGCCGCGATCGAAAGCGAAGCCCTCGCGCACCGCCTGCTCGTAGTAGCGCTGCAGGTGGATGGCGCAGACCAGCAGGTTGAGCGCCTCGCGGCTCGAGTAGAAGGCACCGTCCCCCAGGTACTTCTCGAGCTTGACGCGGCGCGCGCCGGCCAGGCGGTTGATCCGGCGCTGGAAGCGGAACATGGCGCGGAAGGCCTCGTCCTGGCTCTCGCTGGCGGAGCGCTGCAGGTAGGAGACGGTCTGCGAGAACTCGCTGATGTCGTAGATCAATCCGAAGCGCTCGACGCGCGGGTCGAGCACCCAGGGCGCCATGAAGTCGAGCGGCCGGGTGACCGGCGACAGGACGTGCGCCGCCCGGTGCGCCCCGCGGACCGCCAGCGCCTCGCGCGCCACCAGGCTGCCGTCGGCCTGGGGCTCGACACGCAGCAGCGAGCGGCGCACGGCGTGAAAGAGCTCGAACTCCTTGAGCTTGATCAGCAGGCTCTCCCAGACCTGCACCAGGATCGGCGGCAGCAGGCGCACCGGGTTGTAGGCCTGGCGGGTGGCCAGGAACGACAGGTATCCCGAGCGGTTCAGCAGGTCGCGGGCGCCGTTCGCGGGGTCGGCGGCGAGCAGCATGGAGGCGATGGTGCGCAGCTCGGGATCGCACGCCAGCTGCTCCTGGTGCCACCGGTACAGGTCGCCCAGGCGCTGGCGGATCTCGCGGCCGTCGATCTTCAGGTAGCCGTTGAAGTAGCTGCCCAGCTCCGCCAGGTCGGGGCTGATGTGGTCCTCGGTGAACACCAGCACGTTGTCGCGCATGCGGGTGAGCAGGTGTGGGAAGAGACCCTCCTCGGCCTCCTCCGTGGCGCCGGCGACCCTCTGCACCAAGTCGTAGGTGCAGGCGAGGACCCGGTCGAGCAGGCGGTCGCAGACCCGGTACTTGATGGCGTCGCCCAGGCGGCGCCCGATCTCGAGGTCCTCCCGCAGGACGCGTTTCGGCGTCTCCTTGAGCAGCCGGGCGACGTCGGTCGAATGATGCAGCCAGAACACGGCCGGGTAGAGGCGGCCGTAGTTCGAGACGGTGGCGTTCTCCAGCGCCTGGGTGAGCAGGGCGCGGTAACGCTCCCAGGCAGTATTGTAAAGTTTACGGTCATAGGTGTCCCGCCGCTGGATGGCGAGCTGCACCCCCTCCTCGCAGTGGATGTACTGGCGCAGCGCCGCGTGCAGCGCGAGCATTCCTTCCGAGAGCAACACCGGGAAGCCGCGCAGCGGGGTGGCGCCCTCGTCCTGCAGGAAGACCGGCTGCGGCACCGGCAGGGAGCGCTGCAGATCGGGCATCAGGCGCCCGATCTCCTCGGGGTCGCGGCGCAGGAAGTTGAACGGCCCCGGCAGCAGCGGAAGGAGCGACGACGGGTTCATGCGCTGGCGCGGCAGCTCTGGCGTCGACAGGTCAGGTGTTGAACGGTCACCTATAGCATACCGGCCCGCCCGCCGAAACCGTACCCGGGTAGTGTCCTGGCTGGATTGCCTGCTGACGGGGCTGACGGGTAGAGATGAAGGCAATCTAGGGCACCGCCTGCTAGACTCTGGCGCCGTTGCGGGTCGCGAGGAGACGAACCGATGATGGAGATCCCATCGCTCTTGCTGGCCGACGGGGGCCACGCCGATGCCGAGCTGCTGGCGGTCGGCTGCTTCCAGGGCGCCGCGCCCGAGCTCGAGGCGCTGCCCGAGCAAGTGCGGCGGGCGGCGCTCGGGATCGCCGCCCGGTCCGGGTGGAAAGGCCGCGAGGAGCAGGTCGGGCAGGCCGACGCCGGGGTGCCAGGCCAGGTCGTCGCGCTCTACGGCCTGGGAGCGGCGGGAGAGCTCAGCTTCGCCAAGCTGGCGCGCTGGCTGGGGCGCGTCGCCGAGGACGCCCGCACTGGCGGCGTGCGGCGGCTGGGAGTGGTGCTGCCCCGCCACGCCGAGACCACCGGCGCCGCGGCGGGGCGAATCTGCCGCGCCCTGGCGCTGTGTGGCTATCGCTTCGAGCGCTACCGCAGCGAGCCGGAGAACGGGCGCCTCGAAGCGGTCGTGCTGGTGCCGCCGGCCGGCGCCGACGCCGACTACCGCGCCGCCCTCGACACCGCCGCGAAGGTGGCGTCGGCGGTGGCCTATGCCCGCGACCTCGCCAACACGCCGGGCAACGAGGCGACGCCGGCGTGGATCGAGGAACGCGCGCGCGAGCTGACCGCGAGCCATGGCCTGTCGCTGACGGTGCTCGACGCGGCTGAGCTGGCGCGGCGCGGCATGGGCGGCCTGCTGGCGGTGGGCGGCGGCTCGGAGCATCCGCCGCGGCTGTTGCGCCTGGCCCTGGGTGACACCCTCGGCACCCTCGGCCAGCACCGCGGGGGCGGTGACCGCTCGCCGCGGCCGGCCGTGGCGCTGGTCGGCAAGGGGGTCACCTTCGATTCCGGCGGCATCTCGATCAAGCCCGCCGCCGACATGGAGCAGATGAAGTTCGACAAGTCCGGCGCCTGCGCCGTGCTGGGAGCGATGCGCGCGGCGGCGGAGCTCGAGCTGGACCTCGGCCTACGCGCCTACCTGCCGCTGGCGGAGAACATGCTGAGCGGCGGCGCCTATCGGCCCGGCGACATCGTGCGCTGCTACAACGGCAAGACGGTCGAGATCACCAACACCGACGCGGAGGGGCGGATGATCCTGGCCGATGCCCTGGCCTGGGCGGTCGAGGAGGGCAGCGACGCGCTGGTCGAGCTGTCGACGCTCACCGGCGCCTGCGTCGTGGCTCTCGGTCACCAGGCGGCAGGGCTCTTCACGCCCGACGACGGGCTGGCCGCGGAGCTCGACGCCGCCGCCGCCGACAGCGGCGAGCGGCTGTGGCGCCTGCCGTTGCTGCCGGAGTTCCTGGACGACATGAAGTCGCTGCACGCCGACCTGCGCAACTCGGCCGGCCGGTGGGGCGCGGCGAGCACCGCGGCGGCCTTCCTGTCGCAGTTCGTGGGCGGGCTGCGGCGCTGGGCGCACCTCGACATCGCCGGGATGGCCTACGCCCGCTCCGAGGACGGGCGGGGCACCGCCGCCACCGGCTTCGGGGTGGCGCTGCTGGCCGACTGGCTGCGCCGGCAGGCCGGGTGAAGCGGCGTGGCCGGCCGGCGCCGCCGCCGGAGGGCGCGGCGCAACCGATCCGCGCCGGCCGCCGTCTAGCCATGTGGAAGAGACTCCTTACGTAGTCCGCGATCGAGCGCTGCCGGCGACAGTTCCATGCTGCGAGAATCGACGATGCCGCCCCTGCCGCCGATGCCGCCGCTGCTCGCCATCGAGGGGCTGGAGGTCACGTTCCCACGCGGACGCGATGGCCCGGACAGCGAGGGGCGGGTGGCGGCCGTCCGCGGGGCGTCGCTGACCGTCGGGCGCGGCGAGTGCGTCGGCCTGGTCGGGGAGTCGGGGTCGGGCAAGAGCCTCCTGGCGCTCGCGGTGCTGCGGCTGGTGCCGCCGCCCGGACGGGTTCGGGGGCGCGTGCTGCTGGATGGCAACGGGCGTGACCAGGCGGCCGACCTGCTGGCGCTTCCCGAGGCGGCCATGCGGCAGGTGCGGGGGGCGCGCATCGGGATCGTCTTCCAGGAGCCGATGACGGCGCTCAACCCCTTCTACACCATCGGCTTCCAGATCGCCGAAGCGGTCGCCGCGCACCCTAGGCGCCGCGACGACGGCAGCGGGTATCTCCGGCGGGGCCTTCGCGGCCGGGCACTCCGGCGCGCGGCCCGGGCGGAGGCCTTGCGGCTGCTCGAG
>DATNKH010000527.1:0-6703 GCA_035603475.1 Thermoanaerobaculia bacterium | reverse complement strand
GAGCCGGTGGCGGGGGAGGAGAGGATGCGCCGCCACCGCGGCTGGCCGGCGCCGCCGCGCCCCGGCGACCTCGCCGGCGGACCCGGCAAGCTCTGCCAGGCCCTGGCCGTCGATCGCGCCTGCGACGGCCTGCGGCTCGACCGGGGCCCGCTGCGGCTCACCGCGGGCGAGCCGGTGGCGCCGGAACAGGTGGCGACGGGACCGCGGATCGGCGTCGCCTACGCCGGCGAGGCGGCGGCGTGGCCGCTGCGCTTCGCCGTCGCCGGCAACCCGCACGTGTCGCGGCCACGGCTGGTCAAGTCTTAGGGGACGCCCGCCCCCGCCCCCTCCCTCCCTTCGGTGGAGGTTCGCTCCAGCTTAGCGGGCCGCCTTGGCGGCGAGGCGGATGTGGCCGGCCTTGGACAGCTTCCAGAAGACCATGAGGGCGTCGAGCTGCGGCATCGGGGTGATCTTGACGATCGACTGGATGTCGTAGGTGCCGTTGATACGGGTCAGCATGAAGCCCTCGTGGGGCGTGATCTTGGCGGACTGCAGCTGCTCCATGCTCGCGGCCAGCTGCGGGATGGAGGTGAGCTTGACGCCATCGCGCTCGATCTCCTCGCGGATCAGCTTCTCGCCCTCGGTGAGCGCCTCCTGCACATCGCGGTTTTCCGGTTCCAGGCTGCGGGCGGCGCGCAGGTGGCGCAGCCCCGACTCGAAGTTCTTGTCGTCGAGATGGAGCTTCGCGGCCTCGAGCAGCGCGGTGGCCGAGAGGGCCGTGGCGATGGCGTGGGTGGTGGTGCCGGCCCGGGGGCCGGTGCCGTCGTCGGGAGGCGGCAGGCTCCAACGCGGCTTGACGATCTTGACCCTCCCCAGGCGCTGCTGCTCGAACAGCACCCGGCAGACGTGGAACTCCGAGGAGTGGGTCTGCACCCGGATCTCCTCGACCGTGCGGTTGTCGTCGATCAGCTCGAGGATGCGCCGCTCGCCCGGCCGCGCATGGTCGAAATCGAGCTCGCCGACGCTCACCGGGATCGCCTCCGAGGTGGGGATCAGCTGCCGGATGCGCCGCCACTCGTCGACCCGCTGCACGCCTTCCATGACGATGGCGGTGACGTCCAGGCTCATCGGCACCATCGCGCTCTCGGGCAGCACGTCGTCGAGGAAGCGGAAGTCCGCCTCGGTCCAGGCGAAGATGTCGTAGATGCTCTCCTCGGCCTTGAACCGCAGCATGCGATGGAGGTCGTTCTCGCGCAGCGCGCCGGTGGTGACCAGGATCTTGCCCAGCAGGGTGCGGGTCTTCTCCTGCAGCTCGATGGCCTTGGCAAGCTCCATCTCGCTGATCAGGCCGTGGCTGACCAGGAAGTGGCCCAGGTACTCCTCGGGCTTGGAGGACGAGGAGGACAGGATGCGCCCGTCCTTGAAAAAGATGCGCTTCTCGACCTTGCCGCTGTTGATCTCGAGCGTGCCGCTCTTCTTGCTCTGCGACAGCCACTGCAGCAGCTCCTCGAGCTGCATGGTGCGGAGGTTGCCAACGATGCCCATGGTCTGCCGGCGCCGATTATAAGGTAGTGGCTCAGTTTCCCCCTGACGCCCTTTGGGCGAGGGGTGGCGGATGGAGGGGGGGCGGACTTTGGTGCCTCGCCCAAAGGGCGGCAGGGGGAGACTGAGCCACTACCGATTACCTGCCCCGAGAGGGCCCAGCTACAGGAAACGGACCGGTGTCGTCACCTCGTCGCGATGAATCGTGTCGACGAAGCGGATGATCCTGCGCGACAGCGACATGAAAAGCGTCGAGGTGCGGCTGCCGCCGCCGAAGAACCGGACCCCCTTGAGCAGCTCGCCGTCGGTCACCCCGGTGGAGCTGAACAGGATCTCGTGCCCCGGCGCCAGGTCCTGGGTGTGATAGATCCGGTCGAGGTCCTGGATGCCCAGCGCCCGCACGCGCTCCTGCTGCTCCTCGTTCGTCGCCTTCAGGCGCGCCTGGATCTCCCCCCCGAGGCAGCGCATGGCGGCGGCGGTGATCACTCCCTCCGGCGCGCCGCCGATGCCGAACACCGCGTGCACGCCGGTGCCGCGCACCGCCGCCGAGATTCCCGCCGACAGGTCGCCGTCGGGGATCAGGCGGATGCGGGCGCCGGCCTGGCGGATGTCGGCGACCAGTTGCTGGTGGCGCTCGCGGTCGAGCACCACGATGGTGAGGTGGGAGATCTGGCGGCCGAAGGCGGCGGCGATGCTGCGGAGGTTCTCGGCGACCGGCGCGTCGATGTCGACGTGGCCGCGGGCCGTGGGGCCGACCACGATCTTGTCCATGTAGATGTCGGGGGCGTGCAGCAGGCCGCCGCGCTCGGACGCCGCGAGCACGGCGATCGCGTCGGGGGCGCCCAGGGCGCAGAGATTGGTGCCTTCCAGGGGGTCGACCGCGATGTCGACCTCGGGGTAGAGGTGGGTGGCGGCAGGTTGATCGGCGCCGGCCGACCGGGCGGCTTGCCTCCCGGCGCCGAGCTCCTCGCCGACGTAGAGCATCGGCGCCTTGTCGCGCTCGCCCTCGCCGATGACCACGCGGCCGCTCATCGGCAGCGAGTCCATCTCCCGGCGCATCGCCTCGACGGCCACCTGGTCGGAGTGCCGACGGTTGCCGTAGCCCATCGTCCTGGCGGCGGCGATGGCCGCCTGCTCGGTGACGCGGATGAAGTCCTGCTCGAGCAGCTGGTCGAGGACCATGTCAGCGGCCTCCCCCGGCGATGGCGGCTGACGGCGATCCGGCGTCGGCCGCGGCCGGGACCTTCTCGCCGGCCGGCTGCGGCGGTGCCGGAACTGGGGGCGCCGCCGGCCGTGGCGGCCGTGGCGGCCGTCCAGCGGCGACCGGTTCGTCGGTGAGCGCGGGAGCGTTGAAGGCGGGGATGCCGGTGATCGCCTGGCCGAGGATCAGGCCGTGGATGTCGTGGGTGCCCTCGTAGGTGTAGACCGACTCGATGTTCAGCATGTGCCGGATCACCGGGTAGTCGTCGACGATGCCGTTGGCGCCGAGCACCTCGCGCGCCAGCTTGGCGCACTCGCGGGCCACCCAGACGTTGTTGCGCTTGCCGAGCGAGACGTGGTGCGGCCTGAGGCGGCCGGCGTCCTTGAGGCGGCCGAGCTGCAGGCAGAGCAGCTGGCCCTTGGCGATCTCGCTGACCATCCACACCAGCTTCTCCTGCACCAGCTGGTGGCAGGCGATCGGCTGGCCGTTCCACTGCACGCGCTGCTTGGCGTACTCGAGGGCGGTGTGGTAGCACTCCATGGCCGAGCCGATGCCGCCCCAGGCGATGCCGTAGCGCGCCTGGTTCAGGCACATCAGCGCGTTCTTGAGGCCGGTCGTGCCCGGCAGGATGGCGTCGCCGGGGATGCGGCAATCGTGGAAGCCGAGCTCCGAGGTGGTGGAGGCGCGCAGGGAGAACTTGCCGTGCTGGTCGGCGGCGGTGAAGCCCGGAGTGCCCTTCTCGACCAGGAAGCCGCGGATGCCCTCGTCGGTGCGGGCCCACACCACCGCGACGTCGGCCAGGGTGCCGTTGGTGATCCACTGCTTGCTGCCGTTCAGCACCCAGTCGCCGCCGGCGCTGCCGGCGCCGCCAGCGGCATTGGTGCGGTGGGCGGTGGTGCGCATTCCCCCGGGGTTGGAGCCGAAATCGGGCTCGGTCAAGCCGAAGCAGCCGATCGCCTCGCCGGTCGCGAGGCGCGGGATCCAGCGGTCCTTCTGCTGCTGCGAGCCGAAGGCGTGGATCGGGTACATGACCAGGGAGCTCTGCACCGACGCGAAGCTGCGCAGCCCCGAGTCGCCGCGCTCGAGCTCCTGCATGATCAGGCCGTACGCGACGCCGCCCAGCCCGGGCAGTCCATAGTCCGAGATGCTGGCGCCGAACAAGCCGAGAGCGCCCATCTCGGGCACCAGCTCGAGCGGCGTGCGCCCCTCGCGGTGGCACTCCTCGATGATCGGCTTGACCTTGTCGTCGACGAACGCGCGGACGGTGTCGCGCACCATCCGCTCCTCGGCAGTCAGGAGCGCGTCCACCTCGAGAAGATCGACGCCTGGGAAGCGGCTCACGGGAACTCCTCCTAAGATCGGGTGTGGCGAGCTTTGCGGGTGAAAGACCAGCGGCCATGGCGGCTGGACAGACGGCGCGGGGCATCATAACACGCGGGCGGCGTGGGTCAGTTCGCGAGGGACCCGAGGGGCGGCAGGCGCGAATGGCCGGACGGCGGCGCGGCGGGGTATCATCGGCGGTCATGGCCTTCCCCGGCGGCAGCGCCTACGCGATGACCCGCGACGTCGCCGAGGGCTATACGCTGGTGACCGAGCGGACGTTCCGCAACCTGACCCCGCCCGACCTCGACAAGCTGGTGTTCGAGATGGACCGCTACGTGCGCGAGCTGCGCGGCGACCAGCCGGCGCTGGACGACATCCCGGCGATCCAGCAGCGCAACCGGCGCATCCAGCGGATCAACCAGGCGATGCTGGTGCTGCGCAGCTTCCGCACCCGGCAGGGGACCTGAAGCCGGCGCCATGGCCTTGACGGCGCCGCCGCTGGCTCCGCTCGCGCTCCTGCTGCGCATCCTCGGGCCGGCGGCGGTGGCCCTCCTTGCCACCTGGGCGTTCGACTGGCTGTGCCGCCGCCGGGGCCTGATGCCGCCCGGCTTCCGGCGGCCCTGGCGCCGCGCGGCCGCGTCGGCGCTGCTCTTCTTCATCTTGTGGTTCGGGATCTTCGCGCCGCTGGGCGAGATCGGCCTCGCGGAGCCGAAGCTCGACCTCTCGTCGATCAGCACGCCGCGGCTGTTCCTGCTGCACGGGATGCTCGCGGTGGTGGTACTCGGGTGGATGGTGCTCGGCTTCGCCGCGGTCCCCAGGCAAGCCCCTGCCCTTGCGCCTGCTCCTGCCCCTGCGCCTGCGCCTGCCCCGGAGATGCCGGACCTCTCCGCCATGCCTCCCGCTCCCGAGATCCCGGATCTCTCCGCCATTCCACCTCCAGCGCCAGCTCCAGCTCCAGCCTCCGAGACGCTGGAGCGCTCGTCGCGCCTTCCGTTTTGGCGTCAGGTTGCCGTCCAGCTTGGATTGGTGGCGCCGGACGTCTCCCGGGAGGTGCTGATCGGGTTGCTGCTGGGGATCTGCGCCTGGGGAGTGGTGCTGCTGGCGCTGCTTGCCGCCGCCCTGGCCATCTATGCGATCGGTGGCGAGAAGGCGCTCCCGAAGCCCTCCGCCATCGTGCCCTGGATCGCGTCGCTGCCGGTCCTGGTGCGGCTGATGGTGAGCCTGTCGGCGGGCTTCATGGAGGAGATCTTCTTCCGCGGTTTCCTGCAGCCGCGCATCGGCATCGCGCTCTCGAGCGGCTTCTTCGTGCTGGCGCACCTCTCCTACGGCCAGCCCTTCATGCTGCTGGGCATCACGCTGCTGTCGCTCATCTATGCCTTCCTGGTGCGCTGGCGACAGACGATCTGGCCGGCCATCGCGGCGCACGCCCTGTTCGACGGTGTCCAGCTGCTGGTCATCATCCCCATGGCCATGCGGCTGATGGGGACGTCGCCGGGCGCGAAGCCGGCGCTGGCGCCGGTGGCCGCGCTCGCCGCGCTGATCTCCGGGTGGCTGTGCCCCGGGGCGGGGCTTCGGTAGTAGGTCAGTTCGGAACCTGACCCCTCACCTCCTTTGGGCGAGGGGCGGAGGCGGCAAGGGGCGAGGGCGAGGACTTTGGCCCGTCGCCCAAAGGAGGTGAGGGGCAGGTTCCGAGTGGTAGACTCCGCGCGAGGGGCTCCGGCAATGTCGGACGACAAGAGCTTCCACCTGGCCATCGGGAGCCGTTTCGAGAACATCGAGTTGGTCCAGTTGGTGCTCAAAGACTCTCTAGATCAACTCGGCCTGGACGACGACAACCGGCATTGGATCGACGTCGCGGTTCGCGAGGCGGTGGCCAACGCCATCAAGCATGGCAACCTGGAAGACGCCGCCAAGCAGGTCCACGTCGATCTCACCCTCGAGGGCAACGAGGGGGACTGGCTGGTCATCCGGGTGCAGGACGAGGGGAAGGGTTTCGATCCCTCCGACCTCGAGGACCCGCTGGCGCCGGAGAACCTGCTCAAGCCGAATGGCCGCGGGATCTTTTACATGAAGAGCTTCATGGACGATATCCAGTACGGCTTGCGGCCGGGCGGCGGCACGGTGGTGACGTTGCGCAAGCGGCTCGCCCGGCACGGCCATGCTGAGCGCGGCGAACGCGGACGCCAGGCGTGAACGTGAGATATGAGAGATAGGAGAGGCATGAGATGAAAGTCAACGTGCGGCAGAGGGACGGCGTCACGATCCTGGACCTGAAGGGCAAGATCACCATCGGGATGGGAGACGTGGCGCTGCGCAACGCGGTCCAGGATGCGATCAACAGCGGCGCCACCAAGGTGGTGATCAATCTCAAGGACGTCACCACCATCGACTCGTCGGGAGTCGGCGAGCTGGTGAGCGCCTTCACCACCGCCACCAACCGCGGCGTCAAGCTGAGCCTGGCGAACCTGCCCTCCAAGGTCTCGGACATCCTTCAGATCACCCAGCTGATCACGGTCTTCGACGTCTTCGACAGCGAGGACGAGGCCATCCGCTCCTTCTGAGCGCTCCCCGGGCGCCGGCGCCCGCCGCCGGAGGGGGCCAGGACCTCCGCTCGCTGGCGGGCGGCCTGGCGGCCCTCGCCGCCCGCGTGGACAGGCG
>DATNKH010000526.1:0-9392 GCA_035603475.1 Thermoanaerobaculia bacterium | reverse complement strand
TCCTTGACGTCGATCAGCTCCCGCTTGATCAGGTCGGTGTAGCGGCCGGTGCCGTAGGGGGCCAGCCGCCGATCTACTTCACCGAGCACCACGAGGCGCACGCGGCGAGCGCCTTCTATCCGTCGCCGTTCGACGCGGCGGCGGTGCTGACGCTCGACGGCGTCGGCGAGTGGGCGACCACCACCATCGGCGTCGGCGAGGGCGAGCGGCTGCGCCTGATCCGCGAGATCAGGTTCCCGCACTCGCTGGGCCTGCTCTACTCGGCCTTCACCTACTTCACCGGCTTCAAGGTCAACTCGGGCGAGTACAAGCTGATGGGGCTGGCCCCCTACGGCACCGGCCGCTACACCGACCTGATCAAGCGGGAGCTGATCGACGTCAAGGAGGACGGCTCCTTCCGCCTGAACATGGAGTACTTCGGCTACCTGGACGGCCTGGCGATGACCAACGGCCGCTTCGCCGCGCTGTTCGGCGGCCCGCCGCGGCCGCCGGAATCGCCGATCGGCGTCCGCGAGATGGACCTCGCCCGCTCCATCCAGGAAGTGACCGAGGAGGTGGTGCTGAAGCTGGCCAGGCACGCTCGCGAGCTCACCGGCAAGCGCCACCTCTGCCTGGCCGGCGGCGTGGCGCTCAACTGCGTCGCCAACGGCATCCTGCTGCGCGCCGGCATCTTCGACGACCTGTGGATCCAGCCGGCGGCCGGCGATGCCGGCGGCGCCCTCGGCGCGCCGCTGGCGGTCTGGCACAACGCCATGGGCAAGCCGCGCGTGACCGTCACCGGCTCCTCCGGCAAGCGCCGCGACCTGATGCAGGGCGCCCTCCTCGGCCCCGAGTTCAGCGCCGGCCAGATCCGCGAGTATCTCGACGATCGCGGCATCCCCCGCGAGGAGCTGGCCGACGCCGACTGGGCGCCGCGGATCGCCCGCCTGATCGCCGGCGGCGCCGTCGTCGGCCTGTGCCACGGCCGCATGGAGTTCGGTCCGCGGGCCCTCGGCAACCGCTCGATCGTCGGCGACGCCCGCTCGCCGCGCATGCAGTCGATCATGAACCTGAAGATCAAGTACCGCGAGAGCTTCCGGCCGTTCGCGCCCAGCGTGCTCGAGGAGCGGGCCGGCGACTACTTCGAGCTCGACCGTCCGTCGCCGTACATGCTGCTGGTGGCCGACGTGGTTCCTTCGCGGCGGGTGCCGCGCGAGGGCGACGAGCAGGACCTGCCGCTGGTCGAGTGGGTCAACCGGCCGCGCTCGGACATCCCGGCGATCACCCACGTCGACTACTCGGCGCGCATCCAGACGGTGTCGCGCGAGGAGAACCCGCGCTACCACGCGCTGCTCGCCGAGTTCGAGCGGGAGACGGGCTACGGCGTGATCGTCAACACCAGCTTCAACGTGCGCGGCGAGCCGATCGTCTGCACGCCGGAGGATGCGTACCGCTGCTTCATGCGGACCGAGATGGACTACCTCGTTCTCGGGCCCTTCTTGCTCGACAAGCAGGCCCAGCCGCCCTTCGCCGACCGCGGCAACTGGCGGCAGGATTACCAACTGGACTAGACTGGACTAGACTCTCCCGCTCGGCCCCCACGTACACCCATCGGCAGTGACGGGGACCGGCACCGAGGAGACAGACTGTCATGCGCAAGCTCCGCTACGTCGGCTCGTTCATCGGCGAGATCTTCCAGTTCGCCCGCCAGCACAAGGTCTACTGGATCGTGCCCTTCGTGCTCATCCTGGCGCTGGTGATCGTGCTGGTGGTGACCAGCCAGGCCGCCGCGCCGTTCATTTACACGCTGTTCTAGGCGCCGGCGGCGCGCCCGAGAGATGAAACGGGTGCCGAGGGGCGACGGCCGCGCCCGCCCCTCGCGGGTGCTGGCCAAGCTGGGGCTGGCCGCCGCCGCGACCGCTATGGCGCTGCTCCTGGGCGAGGCGGCGCTGCGCATCGCCGGCGTTTCCTATCCCAACTTCTACCGTCCCGACTCCGACCGCGGCTGGGCGCTGCGGCCGGGGGCCGAGGGGTGGTGGCACACCGAAGGGCTGGCCTGGGTGCGCATCAGCAGCGCCGGCCTGCGCGACGTCGAGCACACCCCGGCCAAGCCCCCCGGCCACCTGCGTATCGCGGTGCTCGGCGACTCCTGCGCCGAGGCCCTGCAGGTGCCGGTCGAGCAGACGTTCTGGAAGCTGCTGGAGCGCCGGCTCGCGACCTGCCCGGCTGCCGGCGGACGGACCGTCGAAGCGCTCGACTTCGGCGTCGCCGGCTACGGCACCGCCCAGGAGCTGCTGACCCTGCGGCGAGAGGTCTGGCGCTTCCAGCCCGACGTGGTGCTGCTGGCCTTCTATCCCGGCAACGACGTGCGCAACAACGCCCGGCCGCTCGAGCAAGATCCGCTGCGTCCGTACTTCACCCTGGGACCCGATGGCCGCCTGGCGCTCGACGACTCCTTCCGCACCGCCGCCGGCTACCGCCTGCGTCAGACCGCCGCCGCCCGCCTGGCCTACGGCGCCTACGACCACCTGCGCCTGCTGCAGGTCGCCAAGCAGGGCAAGAGCGTGGTGGACGGCTGGATCGGCGCCGCCAAGGCGCGCAGCAAGGAGGAGGGCGCGGCGCTGCAGGAGCTGGGGCTCGACAACGCCGTCTACTCGCCGCCGGCCGACCGGGACTGGCGCGACGCCTGGAGCGTCACCGAAGCGATGATCGCCGCCATGCGCGACGAGGCCGCCGCGCACCGGGTGCCCTTCGGCGTCGTCATCCTCTCGACCGGCATCCAGGTGAACCCCGATCCGGCGGCGCGCGCGGTCTTCATGGGCAAGCTGGGGCTCGCCGACCTCTTCTATCCCGGCCGGCGCCTGGCGGCCTTCGGGAGCGCCGCGGGCATCCCGGTCCTCGACCTCGGCCCGCCCCTGCAGCAGCTGGCCGAACGCTCCCACGTCTACCTGCACGGCTTCGCCAACACCCCTGCCGGCGAAGGCCACTGGAACGCCCGCGGCCACGCCGCCGCCGCGCGCCTCGTCGCCGGCTGGCTGTGCCGGGAGGTCCAACTTGCCGCCCCGGCGCCGTTGGGTCACAATACTTGATCATGCGATTCAAGCCGATACATGGAGTGCTCGCCGTGGTAGTCTTCACGGGTACCGTGGTGGTGGCCGACCTCGCGCTCGACGGGCGCTTCGGCCGGCCGTCTTACGAGCGCGTTGGCGCCGGGTCGGACGGCGCGGTGCGGATCAGCCTTGCCGGTCTCGGGCCGCAGCAGGTTCGGTTCTACCACTTCCTCAATCCCTCCAACCAGGAGATCTGGTTCTTCGTCGGTCGCGACGCCTCCGGGCAGGTGCAGGCCGCCTTCGACGCCTCCGAGGTCTGCGCCAAGAGCAAGCGCGGCTTCCGGCATGAGTCCGAGTGGATGGTGTGCAACAAGTGCGACAAGTCCTTCCGGCTCTCCGAAGTGAACGCGGGCGGCGGCGGTTGCAAGCCGGTGCCGCTGCGCTTCCAGCTCGCCGGCGGCGAGCTGCTGATCGCCCAGGCCGACGTCCTGGCCGGATGGCGGCTCTTCCATTAGCGCCGGTCCGCGCGCGCCCTGCGCCGGACAGCGGCCGGCGAAGGCCGCGGAGGGTGGCAACTGCCGTGAAATCAGAGCTTTGACGGACCCACCCGGGATGGTGTATCGTCGCGCGGTCCGGAAAGGATAGCCATGTGCGCAGCCGACTTCGTGCTCTACGAAGAAGAGTTCAAGCACCTCGAGGAGGCGTTGCGCCGCCTGCGCCAGGAGGCTAACGGCAAGGCCGTGTTCCTGATCGACAAGAACGGCCAGCAGATCGCGGCCGCCGGCGAGATCGAGCAGTTCGACACCACCTCTCTCGCCTCCCTGACGGCCGGCAACGTGGCGGCGACCGATGGCCTCGCGAAGCTGATCGGCGAGCGCGAGTTCTCGGTGCTCTTCCACGAAGGGCAGCAGGACCACATCCATATCTCGATCGTGGCCAAGCGCGCGATCCTGGTCGTGATCTTCGACGACCGGTCGTCGCTCGGCCTGGTGCGGCTGCGCGTCAAGCGCGCCAACGGCGACCTCGAGAAGATCTTCGAGGTCATGGTACAGAAGGGCGAGAGAGACGCCCAGGGGCCTTCGCACTCGAGCCCTTTCGCCGAGATCACCGACGACGATATCGACGCGCTCTTCGGGGAGTAGCCGCCCGCTTCCGGCTCCGGCCGGCCCCGGCCGGCTCGGCGCCAGGGAACCGGCGGCGGATCGATCCCCGTATCGCCGCGCCCGGCGCGGCCGCGGGCACGTCTCGACCACGGCGCCGGCGGTGGGCGCGATCGTGGGCGCAGTGCGGAGCGAGGCAAGCGGATGACCTTCATCAACTACGCCAGCAAGGAGATCAACTGCAAGATCGTCTATTACGGCCCCGGGCTGTGCGGCAAGACGACCAACTTGCAGTACATCTACAACAAGACCTCGCCCGACTCGAAGGGGAAGATGATCTCGCTGGCCACCGAGGCCGACCGCACGCTGTTCTTCGACTTCCTCCCCCTGGACCTCGGCAGCATCCGCGGCTTCACCACCCGCTTCCATCTCTACACCGTGCCCGGGCAGGTGTTCTACGACGCCAGCCGCAAGCTCATCCTGAAGGGCGTCGACGGCGTGGTCTTCGTGGCCGACAGCCAGGTCGAGCGCATGGAAGCCAACATCGAGTCGATCCGCAACCTGGAACAGAACTTGAAGGAGCATGGCTTCGACCTGGCGACCATCCCCTATGCCCTGCAATTCAACAAGCGTGACCTGTCCAACGTAGCGCCGGCCGAAGAGATGTACCGCACCCTCAACTACAAGCGCGAGCCCACCTTCGAGGCCATCGCCACCACCGGCGTCGGGATCTTCGACACCCTGAAGTCGGTCGCCAAGCAGATCCTCATCGAGCTCAAGCGGCGCTAGTGGCCTGGAAGAGCCTTGCTTGCAGAGGTGGAGGAAGGGGTCGCCGCCAGGCGCTGACAACATGACCCTGGAAACGAACGTGTCCACGATGGGGGGCCCCCCCGGCCGCGGCGGCGCCCTGGTGGCGATCGGCGGCGGCACCGGCCTGTCGGTGCTGCTGCGGGGCTTGAAGCATCACGTCGGGTCGTCCCGCCTCGGATGCCTCACCGGCGTGGTCACCGTCACCGACGACGGCGGCTCGTCCGGCCGCCTGCGGCGGGAGTTCGGGGTCCTGCCGCCCGGCGACATCCGCAACTGCATCGTCGCCCTGGCGGACGACGAGGACCTCCTGGCCCGTCTCTTCCAGTACCGCTTCCCCAACGGCGGCGGGCTCGTCGGCCATTCCTTCGGCAACCTCTTCCTGACCGCCCTGACCGGCATCACCGGCGACTTCCACCAGGCGATCCTGACCGCGGAGTCGGTGCTGTCGGTGCGCGGCAAGATCTACCCGGCGACGCTCGTCGACGTGCACCTGCGCGGGCGCGGCGTCTCCGGCAGGACGTACGAGGGCGAGAGCGCGGTCGGCACCTCCGGCGAGGAGCTGGCCGGCATCGAGCTCGACCCGGCGGCGGCGCCCGCCTTCCCGCCGGCGGTCGCGGCGCTCGAGAGCGCCGGCGCCATCCTGCTCGGGCCGGGCTCGCTCTACACCTCCATCATCCCGAACCTGCTCATCCCCGGCATCCGCCAGGCGGTGGCCAAGAGCCGCGCCCGGGTCATCCTGCTGCTCAACCTGATGACCCAGCCCGGCGAGACCGACGGCATGATGGGGGCTGCCCACCTGCAGGCCGTCGAGCGCCACATCGGCACCGGGCTCGTCCACACCGTGCTGTACAACGCGACGCCGATCCCCGCGCCGCTGCTGGCGCACTACGCCGAGACCGGCTCCGAGCCGGTGGCCGTGGAGCCCGCGGCGATGGCGCGCCCGGGGGTCGAGCTGGTGGGAGCCGATCTGCTCGCCGAGGGCGACCTGATCCGCCACGATCCGGAGAAGCTGTCGCGGGCCGTGCTCGATCTGCTCGAGCCGCTCCGGCGGCGGCCGGCGGCGGCCGGAGGCTGATCGCCGCTTGTCACCCGACCGGTCTCCGGCGCCGGCCGCCGGCTGCCGGTCCAGTGACGAGCGGCTAGCGGCGAGTGGCTGGTCACAAGTGCGAACCATGCAAGCTGGCGGCAAGAAGGTGGCGGTGGTGCTCGCCGCGGGCAAGGGCACTCGCATGCGCTCGCGGCTGCCGAAGGTGCTCCATCGCGCCGCCGGGCGGCCGCTGCTCGCCTGGGTGCTGGATGCCGCCCGCGCCGCCGGCTGCGAGCGCATCCTGGTGGTCGTCGGCCACGGCTCCGAGCGGGTGCGCTCCGAGCTCGGCGGCGACGACGATCTCACCTGGGTGATCCAGGAGCAGCAGCGCGGCACCGGCCACGCCCTGGCCCAGGTCGAGGCGCAGGTCGCCGGCCCCGCGCTGCTGCTGGTGCTCTCCGGCGACGTGCCGCTGGTCAGCGCCGCCACGCTCGAGCGGTTGGCGGCGGCCGCCGCCGAGGGCTGGGGCGCCATGGCGGTCGCCGACCTGGCGCACCCGGGAGGACTCGGACGGGTGGTCGCCAAGGCCGTGGCCGCGGAGGGCGGCGCGCCGCCGGGCGAGCTTCTCGAGCGCATCGTGGAGGCGGCCGACGCCACGCCGGCCGAGCTGGCGCTGCGGACCGTCAACGCCGGCCTCTACGCCCTGCCGGCGCCCGACGTCTTCTCCTGGCTCGCCGCGCCGGCGCCGGCCAACGCCCAGGGCGAGCTGTATCTGACCGACGCGCTCAACGCCGCCGCCGCCGCTGGCCGCCGCATCGAGCTGGTGCGCCTGGCCGATCCGCGGGAGGCGCAAGGGGTCAACGACCGGCGCGAGCTCGCCGCCGTTCACCGCTGGCTGCTCGATCGCCATCTCGATGGCTGATGCGCTCCGGGGTGACCATGCTCGAACCCGGCCGCACCGAGGTCGGACGGTGTGTGTCGGTGCGGACACGGTCCTCCATCCCGGAGTGTCGCTCCTCGGCCGCACCGCGGTCGGCGCCGGTCCGATCGTTCGGCCGCCTGCCACCGGCATCCCGCTTGCTTCCGGGAGCCCGGGTGGGCAGCTTCGCCGAGCACTAGCAGGAGGTCACTAGCTCCATGTGTGGAATCGTCGGTTACGTCGGTCAGCGCGAGGTGGTGCCGCTGTTGATGGACGGGCTGCGCCGGCTCGAGTACCGGGGCTACGACTCCGCCGGCGTGGTGGCCGTCGGCGGCGGCGAGCTGCGCACGCTCAAGGCGGAGGGCAAGCTCGATCGCCTGCGGGAGAAGCTGGCCCACCAGCCGCTGCCGGGCCACTACGGCCTCGGCCACACGCGCTGGGCGACTCACGGACCGCCGAGCGAGCGCAACGCCCATCCGATGGTCGACTCGCGCCACCGCCTGGCCCTCATCCACAACGGCATCATCGAGAACTTCCTGCCGCTCAAGCGGCGGCTGCTGGCCGAGGGCTGGACTTTCACCTCGGACACCGACACCGAGGTGATCGCCAACCTGATCTCCTCCTACCTCGACGGCAGCCTGCGTGACGCGGTCGCCCGCGCCTGCGCCGAGCTCGAGGGGATGTACGCCTTCGCGGTGGTGGCGGCGGGCCGCGCGCCGGGCCATTCGGCGGGAGGTGCAGCGGGCGTCGACGGCCACGGCCACGACGGCGACGGCCGCGGCGGCGGCGACAGCGGCGATGACGCCCAGGAGATCGTGGCCGCCCGCCTGGGGCCGCCGCTGGTGATCGGCCTCGCGCAGGGTGAGCAGTACCTGTCGTCCGATCCCACCGCGCTGCTCGCTCACACCCGCGACGTCATCTTTCTCGAGAACGGCGACCTGGCGAGCCTGCGGCCCAGCGGCGTGCGGATCTGGGACCGCGCCGGGAGGCCGGTCGAGCGCCCCGTCCAGCATCTCAACTGGGATCCCGTGCAGGCCGAGAAGGGCGGTTACAAGCACTTCATGCTGAAGGAGATCCACGAGCAGACCCAGGCGGTCCAGGACACCATGGGGGCGCGCGTGGACTTCGAGCACGGCCGCATCCTGCTCGACACCGTGAAGCTGCCGGCAAGCGAGCTGCGCCGGATCGACCGCATCCACCTCCTGGCCTGCGGCACCTCCTGGCACGCCGCCTTGATCGGCAAGTTCCTCATCGAGCAGATCGCCCGCCTGCCGGTCGAGGTCGACTACGGCTCGGAGTATCGCTACCGCAACCCGATCGTCGACGACCGCGTGCTCGCCGTCGGCATCTCGCAGTCCGGCGAGACCGCCGACACGGTCTCGGCGATGGAGACGGCGCGCGATCGCGGCGCCCACCTGTTCTGCGTGTGCAACGTCCAGGGAAGCCAGGCGACCCGCATCAGCGAAGGGGTGATCTACACGCACGCCGGTCCGGAGATCGGCGTCGCGTCGACCAAGGCTTTCACCACCCAGCTGGTGGCGCTCTACCTGCTGGCCCTCTACCTGCGCCAAGAGCGCCGCGCCGGCGACAGCCGCGATGACCGCGACGGCGACGACGACGACGCTCAGCGCTACGTCGAGGACCTCGCCCACCTGCCGCAGGCGGTCGACGAGGTGCTGCGGTCGCAGGCCGGTCCGATGGAGGAGCTGGCGCGCCGCTACTTCCGCGCCGACAGCTTCCTCTACCTGGGGCGCGGGATCAATTACCCGATCGCGCTCGAGGGCGCCCTGAAGCTCAAGGAGATCTCCTACATCCACGCCGAGGGCTACCCGGCCGGCGAGATGAAGCACGGCCCGATCGCGCTGATCGACGAGAGCATGCCGGTCGTCGCCCTGGCCACCGGCGACCAGGTGTTCGAGAAGATCAAGAGCAACCTGCAGGAGGTCAAGGCGCGCGACGGCGTGGTCATCGCGGTCACCGACCGCGACCCCGAGGAGCTGGGCGGCGTCTGCGACGAGGTGATCGCGGTGCCGCCGGTGGCGCCGCTGCTGCAGCCCGTGGTCAACGTCATCCCGCTGCAGCTGCTCGCCTACTACATCGGCGTCCGCCGCGGCTGCGACGTCGACCAGCCGCGCAACCTGGCGAAGAGCGTCACGGTCGAGTAGTGCCCATCATGGGGGCCGAGCCCACATCTCGGGCCAGCCGGGCGCCGGCGGCGGTCTACGCCGAGCGGCACGCCAGCTGCCTGGCCGAGGAGCGGCGGCTGGCCGCCGTGTCGCTGCGTCTCTCGATCGCGCGCGGCGTCACCTTCGCCTGTTTCCTGGCTTGCCTGCTGCTGGTGCTGATCGCGGCGTCCCGGCCGCTGCGGCTGCCGCTCACGGGTGCCGGAGCGGCGCTCGCCGTCTTCGCGGCCCTGGCCCTGGTCCACGACCGGTGCCTGCGCCGGCTGCGCCGGGCCGAGGAGCTGCGGCGCATCGCCGGCGAGGGGCTGGCGCGGCTCGACCGCG
>DATNKH010000525.1:0-5435 GCA_035603475.1 Thermoanaerobaculia bacterium | reverse complement strand
CTTCACCCTGGAGGCGGCACACGCCAAGCTCTTCGCCTCGGAGATGGCGCAGCGGGTCACCAACAAGGCGCTGCAGATCCACGGCGGCTACGGCTACACCAAGGAGTACAACGTCGAACGCTACTTCCGCGACGCCCGCATCACCGAGATCTACGAGGGCACGAGCGAGATCCAGAAGATGGTGATCGCCGACTGGGTGCTCGACAAGGCCTGACCCGTCTCTGACAGAGGAGGCCGAGCCCGGATGCCGCCCGCGATCGCCCCCACCGCACCTGCCGCACCTGCCGCCACCGGCGCCGGCGGCCCCAGCTTCGGGCTCAGCGAGGACCAGGAGCTGCTGCGCGAGCAGGTGCGGCGATTTGCCGAGGAGCGCATCCGGCCCGGCGTGCAGGAGCGCGACCGCGCCCATCGCTTCCCGGCCGAGATCGTCGGCGAGATGGGGGAGATGGGCCTGCTCGGCATGCTGGTCGGGGAGGAGTACGGCGGCGCCGGCGCGGACGTGCTCACCTACGCCATCGTGGTCGAGGAGCTGGCGCGCGTGTGCGCGGCGACCGCGGTGACGATGAGTGTCAGCAACTCGGTGTGCTGCTGGCCGATCGCTCGCTTCGGCGGCGAGGCCCTGAAGCGCAGGGTGCTGCCGGAGCTGGCGGGCGGCTCCCTCGGCGCCTTCGGCCTGACCGAGCCCGGCGCCGGCAGCGACGCCGGCAGTCTGCGCACTGCGGCGCGGCGGGACGGCGACTCCTGGGTGCTGTCGGGCGAGAAGGCCTGGATCAGCAACGCCGGCTTCGCCCGCTGGTACGTGGTGATCGCGCGCACCGACCCGGCGGCGGGCAAGCGCGGCATGACCGCTTTCGTGGTGCCTGCCGATGCGCCGGGCTTCGCGGTCGGCGAGCCGGAGGAGAAGCTGGGGCTGCGGGCCTCGCGCACCGCGCCGATCTACTTCAACGATTGCCGGGTGTCCGCCGAGCATGTCCTCGGCAGTCCCGGCCAGGGGTTCAAGATCGCGCTGGCGACGCTCGACCACTCGCGGATCGGCATCGCGGCGCAGTCGGTCGGGATCCACCAGCGGGCGCTCGAGCTGGCCGTGGCGTATGCCCGCGAGCGGGTGCAGTTCGGGGTGCCGATCGCCCGCCACCAGGCGATCCGCTTCCGCATCGCCGAGATGGCCACCGAGCTGGCGGCGGCGCGGCTGAAGACCTGGCGCGCGGCGATCGCGGCAGGTGGTGCGGGCGCCGCCACGGACGTCCCGGAGGCCCCGGAGGCCCCGGAGGCTGGCCGCCTGGCCGCCGAGGCCAAGCTCTTCGCCTCCGAGGCCGCCAACCGCGCCTGCCAGGAGAGCCTGCAGATCCATGGCGGCAACGGCTTTCACGACGACTACGAGATCTCGCGCCTCTACCGCGACGTGCGGGTGACCACCATCTACGAGGGCACCAGCGAGATGCAGCGGCTGGTGATCGCCAGGCATCTGCTGGCGAGGTCTTAGTTGGCGTCGAGCGTCGTCCTGATCGCGCTCCTGGCCGGGGCCGCGGGCATCGCCGTCGGCTGGCTGCTCGGCGGCCAGCGCGGCCATCGCAGCGACGCCGAGCGCGCCATGCTCGCCGAGCGCCTGCGCGGGCGCGAGGCGCGGCTCGAGGAGCTCGAGCAGCGGCTGGCGGCGCGCGAGCGCGAGGTGGAGGAGCGCCGCGGGGAGGCAGCCGACCTCGGCGCGCGGGTCGCGGAGCTGACGATCACGCTCGACCAGGAGCGCCAGCAGGCGGCGGAGAAGCTGCGCCTGCTCGAGCAGGCGCAGGTCAAGCTCGGCGACGCCTTCCGCCTGCTGTCGGCGGAGGCGCTGCAGCACAACAACCAGTCCTTCCTCGATCTCGCCAAGACCACCCTCGAGAGCTTCCAGCAGGGCGCCCGCCAGGACCTCGACCTGCGCCGCCAGGCGATCGGCGAGATGGTGCGGCCACTCGGCGAATCGATCGGCAAGGTCGACCAGAAGCTGCTCGAGATCGAGAAGGAGCGCGCCGTGGCCTACGCCGGGTTGAGCGAGCAGCTGCGCGGCATGCGGGAGAGCGAGTCCAGGCTCGAGCGCGAGACCGGCCGCCTGGTGCAAGCGCTGCGCACCCCGGCGGCGCGCGGCCGCTGGGGAGAGATGCAGCTGCGGCGGGTGGTCGAGATGGCCGGCATGCTCGAGCACTGCGACTTCGTCATGCAGTCCGAGATCGGCAGCGAGGACGGCCGCCTGCGCCCCGACATGGTGGTGCGGCTGCCGAACGGCAGGCAGCTGGTGGTCGACGCCAAGGCGCCGCTCGAGGCGTATCTCGAAGCCCTCGACATCGCGGACGAGGAGCTGCGGCGGGCCAGGTACGCCGCCCACGCCGGCCAGATCCGGGGGCACCTGGTCAAGCTCAGCGAGAAGAGCTACTGGAGCCAGCTCGACGGCGCCCCGGATTTCGTCGTCCTCTTCCTGCCGGGAGAGGTGTTCTTCAGCGCCGCCCTGGAGCAGGACCCGCGGCTGCTCGAGTTCGGCGTCGAGCACAACGTCATCGTCGCCACGCCGACCACGCTGATCGCCATGCTGAAGGCCATCCACTATGGCTGGCGTCAGGAGCGGATCGCCGACAAGGCCCGCGAGATCAGCGAGCTCGGGCGCGAGCTGCACGACCGCCTGCGCGTCTTCGCCACCCACCTCGAGTCCATGCGGCGCGGCCTCGACCGCAGCGTCGAAGCCTTCAACCAGGCCGTCGGCTCGCTCGAGGGCCGCGTCCTCCCGCAGGCCCGCCGCTTCCGCGAGCTCGGCGCCACCGGCGGCGAAGAGATCCCCGTCGTGCAATCCATCCTGCGCGGCACCCGCTCCCCGGAGCTGCCGGCCGGCGACGCCCTCGGCGACGCGGCGGCGGCATCGAAGGAACCGGAAACGCTGGAGGAGTGAGGGAAGCGGCGGCGCCCCTCCGGCCTCCGGGGCCCGACGTGCGCGCCGCCTGCCAGTCGCGTTAGAGTCGCCGGAGAGCGGCGTCACGCGCCCGGGCGGATGCACCGTGCGGGCCGCGGGCACGCCTGGGAGGAAGTCGCGATGTGCCTGAGCTGCAGTCCTTCTGCCCCTGCCAGCGGTCCTTCTTCCCCGACCCTCCCCGGCGTCGAGGAACCCCGGTGCAGGCGGGTCCGGCGGCGGACGGTGAGTGCGGCTGCCTGGCGCGTGCCCGGGACAGGTGTCCTGGCGGCGGCCTTGGCCGTGGCGACCCTGGGGCTGCCGGGTCCGGCCTGTGCGGCCGGTTCCGGGAGTGGACAGGCGACGCCGCCATCGCCCCCGGGAGCTGCTGTGGCGGCGGCGGGCGGGGACCTGGCCGCGGCGCGCGCGGCGCTGGTGGAGGCCGAGCGGGCGTTCTCGCGGCTGTCGCAACGGGAGGGGGTGCGCGCGGCGTTCCTCGCCTACCTGGCCGAGGACGCGATCCTGTTCCGGCCGGGACCGGTTCCCGGACGGGAGTTCATCGAGGCGCGGCCGTCGCCGCCGGTCGAGCTGACCTGGTGGCCGGTCTACGTCGAGGTGGCGGCGTCGGGGGACCTCGGCTACACCACCGGTCCTTACGTGCTGCGCGAGACGGGCCCGGGACAGCGCGGGGAGGCGCAGAACGGCTACTACGTCACGGTGTGGCGCCGGCAGGCCGACGGCGCGTGGAAGGTGGTCGCCGACCTCGGCGCCACGACGCCGCCGCCGGCCGGGTCCGATGCCGCGGCGGGTGGAGGGGTCGAGCACGGGCGCATCGGCGGGGGAGCGCCAGGCGGGCAGGGCCTGGCGGAGCGGACCGAGGCGGCGCAGCACGCCCTGCTGGCAGCCGACCGCGGCTTCGGCGGCGATGCCACCGTCCACGGCGCCCGCGCCGCCTACATGGGGGCGATCGCCGACGAGGCGCGATGCTACCGCGACGGTGCGCCGCCGGCCGTCGGCCGCGAGGCCGTCGGCAGGCTCCTGGGCGCCTATGCCCAGCGGTCCACGAGCTGGGAGCCGACGGCGGCGGTGGTGGCGAGCAGCGGCGATCTCGGCTACACCTACGGCAAGACGGCCGTCATGGGGCCGGGCAGGCCGGGACGGATCCGCCAGCCGGGTCTGTACTTCCGCGTCTGGGAACGCCAGGGGGACGGCCCCTTCAAGATCGTCCTCGACGTGGTCAAGGCGCTGCCGCCGTCGCTGCCGCTGCCGCCGATGCCGCCGCCGGCGGACCGCCCCGGGGCGGCGCCGCCGAGAGAGCCGCCGCCGCCGGGCTGAATCGGAGATCACCCCTTGCGGCCGTCGCGACGACCAGGCTGCGTGGCGGGTTGCCTCGCGGCGGCCGGACTTGCCGTCGCGTGCGCTGCTCCAGCGGGCGGTGCCGGCGAGATGGGGCCGCGGCCGGTGGTGCTGGCCGTGCGCACTCCTCCCGGCGACGGGGACCATGGGCTGGCGATGGCGATCCGCGCCGGACGCTTCTACCGCCGAGCGGTGCCGCGGCTGGTCGGGGTGCGAGTGGAGGTGGGGCCGGCGGCGGCAGGCAGCGTCGACCTGTTGCTCGACGTCGCGCCGGCGGCGATGGCGGCCAGAGCCGCGCGGTCGGCGGGCTTGCCGCTGCGCGTGACCGAGAGTGCCGTCGAGCTGGCAGGCAGCCGCTATGACGCGCCCGGCCAGGCGGTGGCGGCACGCCTGGCGGACGGCACGCGCACCACCTGGCTGGTGGTCGGCGTGGACGCGGCCGGCGCGGTGGCGCTCGCCGACCGGCTGCTCTTCGAGCTGGCCGACAAGGCTGGCGGCTTCGGCAACGGCGGCGGCGACGCCGGCGGCGACCGCGCGGACCGCAATCGCAGCGGTCCGCCGGATGCCTGGGCGCTCGGCTTCGACTTCATGGTGCGGGAAGCGCCGCGCCTCGAACGCCGCGGACAGTGGCGGCAAGCGGCGGGTGCGGTCGTCGTCGACCCGGCGAGCGAGAGCGACGACCTGCGGGAGTGGCAGCGCGCGGCTGCCGCGCTGCGGGAGCTGCCCGGCGAACGGATCACCCTGCTCGCGTCGCCGGCGCGCCTGGCCGGTCACGGCCGCGCCAAGCTGGAACGCCTGGTCGCGGAGCTCGACGGCGCGGTGGCGGCGATGGCGCCGCGGCTGCTCGGCGGCTCGGCGCGGGAGCCGCGTCAGCCGGAGCCGCCGATCGTGGTGGCGGTCGAGGACGACTTCGTCGAGCAGGCGCGGCACACCGGGGAGATCGGCGAGGCGGTGCCGGCCGCGGCGCCGGGCGACCGCGCCGAGCTGCACCTGGTCTTCCATCCCGACGATCTGTTCGCCTATCGCGTCGCCCTGGCCGGCCGGCTGATCGCGCGCGCCGGGCTGGGCAGGGCAGCGGGCCTGGCTCCGACGGCGCCGTGGCTCGAGCGCGGGGCCGCTCTGTGGCTGGCCGGCGACTGGTACGGCCGGCCCTACCGGGAATGGT
>DATNKH010000524.1:0-4302 GCA_035603475.1 Thermoanaerobaculia bacterium | reverse complement strand
GCTCCAGGCGCGCGGCCGGCGGTCCGGGAGGCCGGCGCCGGATGCGGCGCACCGGCGATGCCTCGAACACCGTCACCTGCTCGGGGAGCGAGCGGGCGAGGCCGCGCACCAGGGCGGCAGGCTGCACGGTCACCGTGCCCGGGAGGCGGATGGCCGCGCGATAGAAGCGGCTGCCGGTCAGGGCGGCGATGGCCTCGGCGTCGAGCCAGCGGTGGCAGATGCCGGCGGCGTCGAGCCGCGCGGGCCAGCGGGCGAGCTGGCGCAGTCCTTCGGTCCCCGCGGCGGCGCGCACGAAGCCGCTCTCGTCCCAGTCGCACTCGACAGCGTGCCGGCCCACCAGCTGCCGCAGGCATTCCAGGCCGAAGCGCGCGACGCGCAGGTAGCGCGCGCGGTCGGGTGCCTCCATGCACGCCGCGAAGTCGGTCAGCTCGACGACGAAGCCGGCGTTGCGGCCCGAGGCGCCGAAGCCGATGCGCTGGGCCTCGACCAGCGCGACGGGCTCGCCTGGCCGCAGCTCGGCCAGGCGGCGCGCGATGGCCAGGCCGGTCAGCCCGGCGCCGACGACCGCCGAGCCGACGCGTACCTCGCCCAGCAGCGAGCGGGGTGGCGGCGGCGGCGGCAGCAGCGCCAGCCAGCCCGCGTCCATGTCGTCGTGGGGCAGACGCATCATCGGGCCCCGGCTCCGCGGGCCCGGCCTGCCGGGGCCCGGCGCCGCCCCCTCCGGCCGGCGGCCGGCGCGGCGGCGGCCGGAAGGGCCGCTTCGGCGGCGGTTGGCCGGGCGGGCGCCAGCTCGTCGAGGCCGCGGATCGGATTGCCGGAGGGTACGAAGGTGGGAACCTCCTCCCAGCTTCCCTCGCCACCCTCGCCGAGCGGCGGCGCCAGCCCGAGGCTGCGCCAGAGACGGGCGCTCCAGGCGGGCGCCAGCGGGTGGGTCAGCCGGGCCAGCAGCTTTGCCGCCAGCAGCTCCAGCGCGACGCCGGTATTGCGTTCCTCGCGCCGCGAGACGAGTCGGCGCCAGGGCTCCTCGCCGGCCGCGAAGGCGCTCGCGGTCCGCACCAGCTCGTCGAGCAGCCGCGCCGCTTCGCCCGGCGAGAAGGTCGCCGGCTGGTAGGCCGCGGCAGCCTCCTCGGCCAGCCGCAGGAGACTGCCGGCGAAGCGCTGCTGCTCGCGGGTCCAGGCTTGCGTCGGCGGTGCCAGGCCCTGGTGGTCCTGGGCGACCCTCTCCGCCAGGCTGCGCAGCCAGGGCTGCCACCGGGCCGGCGTCTCGCCGCCGCCCGCGCCGCCCGCGCCGCCCGCGCCGCCCGAAGCCGCGCTGGAGATGGCGCCCGCGGCGCCGCCCGCGGCGATGTCCGTTGCGGCATCCGTTGCTGCGTCCGTTGCTGCGTCCGACATCGCGAAGCCGGCGAGCGCGGCCGAGTAGTCCTCCGCCTCGACCAGCGCCAGCGGATCGAAGGCGGGCGCTCCCGCGGCGTCGGCCAGGGCGGGCAGGACCACGGCGTAGTGGAAGGCCTCGCCGAGGCCGAGGAAGACGACCGGACGCTCGGAGTCGTCCGCCGCCGCGTCCGCCGCCGCGGTGTCCGCGTCCCCCGCGCCTGCCGTGGCGTCCGCGGTATCTGCCAGCAGGACCCGGGCCGCGCGCGCGAACCAGTGCTCGAAGCGCTGGCCGGAGAGACCCGGGGGCGGTGGCGCCGCGCCGGGCTCGGCGGGGTGGCTGATCACGAGCTCCGGCAGGCCGCGGTCGAGCGCCGCGTCCACCAGCGCGCGCAGCCTGGGGCTCATCGCGGTGCGCTCGTAGTGACGCCTGACCGCCTCCTCGTGTCCGGCCAGGGCGACGCAGAGGCGGGCCGGCCGCGAGCGCCGGGCGACCGCGCCGGCCGCCTGCAGGCGCTCGCACAGGGCCAGGGCAGCGGGCTCGGCGTCCGAGCTCTCTGCCGCCGGGGCCGCCGGCAGCGCCGAGGCCGACGCCAGGTCGAGCAGCGTCCGCACCCTGGCCCCCTGCAGGCCGGCGAAGCGCGCCAGGATCTCGGCGCCGAGGACGGGCCCCGCGAGGTCCGCGGCGGCAGGTCCACGGGCGCCGCCGGCACAGGCCGCCACCGCGAGGGTACGCCGGGGCAGCCGCGGCCGCCCACTCGCCGCCGGCTCCTCGAGGCCGGCGAGGACCGCCGGGTCCTCCCACCAGATGCTCAGGAAATGGAGGTCGTCGGAAGGCGAGACGTTCTCGAGGATGTGCTCCCCGAATGGCGGCAGGTAGATGACGTCGCCCGGCCCGACCTCGCGGCTGTCGCCGCCGGCGGTCATCTTGCCCCGGCCGCGCAGGATGAAGAAGGTCTCGTGCTCGTGATGATTGTGAGGCTTCGTCCTGCGGCCCGGCTCCACCACCAGCCATCCCGTGCCGAACGGCGTCGTCACCACCTCCGGCCAGGGATAGAACATCTGTTCCTTGACATCATAGGCATCGACGAGCCGGCCGGGATCGACGCTGCGGATCAACATGAATGCTCCGTTTCGCAAGAGATCGAAAAGAACACTGCCGGCGGCTCACCGTGGAACATGCGCTCGCCGTGACCGGTGTCACGTGGCGCGCTACCAATTAGAGTATCGATCAGTCGAGCCAGGTGGACGGCAGCGGTCTTGAAGCTGGCGTCACTTCTCGGCGTGGATGCGTCATCTCTTGGACCGGCGAGGAGCCTGCGCCCGGCGGGCCAGGCGGCTGCGACGGGCTCGGCGGGCGGGGCGTGACGCCGGCGCCGGCGCGCCCCGCCCGTGGTGTCACGAATTTCACGCCGCGAGACACACCTGCAAGAGGAGGAACCGCCGGTGGTCACTTACCTCGAGCCAGGAAAAGGTTTTTCTCATCATGACAGGGATGATGATGATCTCACCACTGGCATGCCGGTTTCCGTGTTCGCGAGCGCGGAATTGAACGCCAAGGCACGCGAAATCAATTGGCGCTCATTCGATTACTATCCCTCGCTCGATCGCATCAAGAGATACACCGAGGAGCATTATCGCGAAGAGATCCCGTTGCCCTGTGCCGCGGAGATCGCCGGCATGGAGGCGACGTACTTCTCAGCCTTCTTCCGCAAGAAGATAGGCATTCGTTACACGGACTGGCTGGGCTGCCTGAGGGTCGCGCACGCCATCCGCCTGCTCAAGAGCCGCGATCGGCCGATCGCGGACATCGCCCAGGCGGTGGGCTTCAACGACCTGCGGACCTTCGAGCGCAACTTCAAACGGATCACCCACACCACCGCACGCCGGTTCAAGGAGCGCGTGCGCCCCGCTTGAGCGCTGGTGGACACTGACGATGCCCGCGGCGCCGGTTCGATCAGGCGCGGGCGAGGAACCGGCGGGTCGAACGGCGCCCGAGGGTAAAGGCGATCACCGAGACGGTCAGCGCGCCGCAGGCGGTGAACACCAGCGGGATGTTCTTGCCGGTGAGGTCTCCGGCGAGCCCGCCCAGGGCCATGCCGAGCGGCGCGACGCCGCTGGCGAGCGCCGCCCACAGCCCCATCACCCGGCCCCGCAGCTCGGGAGGTGACGAGCTCTGCAGCAAGGTCAGCAAGTTGACGTTGATCAGTCCGAGCATCAAGCCCAGGGCGAAGGCGACCGGCAGCGCGAGGCCCGGACGGTGCACGAAGCCGGCCACCAGCAGGGGAGTCGGCGACAGCGGGATCACCACCAGCAGGAAGCGCGCCCGCGCCTCGCCGGTGAAGCGCACCAGCCCGGCGACGAGGAAGCCGGCGATGGTGCCGCAGCTGATCGTGGCGAGCAGCAGGCCGTACCACTCCGCGCCCGCATGGAGATTGAGCTTGACGAAGAAGGGGAGCAGCGGGAGCACCGCCATGGTGGCGAAGTTGTAGGAAGCGGGGGCGGCGATGAAGGGGAGCAGGCCCGGGGTGCGGCGGACGTAGGCGAAGCCCTCGCGGATCGAGACGGCGAACTGGCGCGCGCCCGCGGCCGCGCCGAGGCGCTCGCGCACCGGCTGCGGCGGCACCTGCACCATGGCCTCGCTGCCGGCGGCGAACAGGAACGACAGGCCGTCGAACAGGAAGAGCCGCGGCGCCCCGAGCAGCGGGTAGAGCATGCCGCCGACGCCCAGACCGATCAGCTGCGACGCCTGGATCGAGAACTGGTTGAGCGAGTTGGCCGCGCCGAGCCGGCCGGCGGGCACCAGGTCGGGGATCGCTGCCGCCAGCGACGGTTGGAAGAAGCCGTTGACCGTGCCGGTGATCGTCGCCACCGCGAACAGCAGCGCCACCAGTGCCGGCGTCGACAGGCGGCCGGACAGCATGGCGGCCG
>DATNKH010000523.1:0-3712 GCA_035603475.1 Thermoanaerobaculia bacterium | reverse complement strand
GGACCCTCGCCCAAACGGAGGGAGGGAGGCAAGGGCAATCTAGAAATCAAGGACACTACCCGAATTCCGGATTCGGGCGCCTTCGCTTATGCTTGGCGGACCATGGCTCCTCACTTCGCGTCGTTCCGCCTGGGCCGCTTTGTCCGCGCCGCCTGCTGTCTCGTCTGCATCGCGCTGCTGGCCTGCGGCGGGCGGACTGCCGGGACGTCGCAGGATGCGAAGCTGAAGTTCCGGCTGAAGACGACCGACGGGCGGACGCTCGGGCCTGCCGACTTCCCGGGGCAGGTGGTGGTGGTGGACTTCTGGGCAACCTGGTGCGCTCCCTGCCGCATCCAGGCGCAGATCCTCGAGCCGGTGGCTCGCGACCTGCAGGGACATGGGGTGCAGTTTCTCGCCGCCGACATGGCGGAGCCCGAGGACACGGTCCGCGGGTTCCTCAAGGAGAACCCCTTCCCCTATCCGGTGCTGCTCGACAGCGAAGGCAAGATCTCCGACGACCTGGGCATCACCGCGCTGCCGACCCTGCTGGTGGTCGACAAGAAGGGCGGCCTGCGGTATCTCCAGCCCGGCCTCGCCGACGGCGACACCATCAAGCGGATCATCCAGGAAGCCGGCGGCTAGCTCGTCGGCGGCCGCCTCCTGAGCGACGGGAAGGCTGTCGCCGAACCGGCCGCCCGCCGGATGGCGCCGCGTTGCGCGGCTCGGCGACGTGCCACGAGCTCCCCCGCCTACTGCAACACCACCAACACCACCCGCCGGTTCTTGGCGCGGCCCTGGCGGGTCTTGTTGTCGGCGACCGGCGCGGTCTTGCCGTAGGAGATCACGTTCATGCGGTGCAGCGGCAAGCCCTGCTTCTCGTTGAGGTAGAGGCGCACGGCCGCTGCCCGGGCCTCGCCGAGCTCCTGGTTGTACTTGGCCGAGCCGACGTTGTCGGTGTGGCCCTGCACCTCGACGTAGACGCCCTTGTTGTCGGTCTTCAGCTTGACCGCGAACTCGTCGAGGGCCGACCTGGCCGCGGGCGAGAGGACGCTCTTGTTGAAGCCGAACTTCACCTTGTCGTCGGTCAGCACGGTCTCGTAGAGGATCTTGCCCTCCGCCAGCTTGCCGGCTTCCTGGGCGCGCTGCAGCGCGTCCTGGGCCGTCTTCGAGACCTCGCCCACCTTCTGATCGGTGGCGGCGATCTTCTGGTCCTGACCGGCGATCCGCTGCTCGTGGTCGTTGAGCTTGGTCTGCGCCTGCTCGACCTGGCCCTGCACCTGGTCGACCCGGCTGTTGACGGCCCCGGTCTCTTCCTTGACGTATTTCTTGGTAGCGCAGCCGGCGGCGGTGACGGCCACCAGCGCCGCGGAGAGGACGATGGACAGCGATCTGACTTTCACGGGCGATACCTCCTTGAGCTGAGGAGAGGATCTCCGCCGCGCCGTCCTCGTCATGCCGCGAGGCTGGCGCGCGGGCGGGAAGACCCCCTCCGGTTCAACCGCCGGCGGGCGGCGGTCCCTTGTAGCCGCGGCGGAAGACCACGGTGACACGGTCTCCCAGGCCCTTGGCCTTGACCTCGACCTTGAGATGGCGGTAGCTCCGCTCCCCCTCGCGAGTCGAGAAGCCCAACACGTACTGATGCCGGAGGTCCTCCTCGATGGCCGCGAGCGCCTTCGGGAGGTCCGCGGATCGAGAGATCG
The DNA here is from genome assembly GCA_035603475.1 of Thermoanaerobaculia bacterium. GTDB lineage: Bacteria > Acidobacteriota > Thermoanaerobaculia > Multivoradales > UBA5704 > JASLEW01. The sequence goes on along the minus strand of DATNKH010000523.1, from coordinate 2,033 downwards.
GATAATAACGGCCGCCGGTGGCTCCGGCCAACAGGTTGAGGACGTCGGCGTAACGGTACAGCTTTTTGCCCTCCGCCGTCAGCTCATAGGGGCTGCCGCTGCCCAGCCCGAGCACGTACACCGGCACTTGCGCCGCCCGCACGATCTCGCGCGCCTGCTCGGGCGTGAGGCTGCTGGCATTGTCCGCGCCGTCGGTGACCAGGATGGCGAACCGCCTGCTGTTGCGTCCTTCGGCGGAGATGTCGGGGATCCAGGCGACGGCGTCGTGGAGCGCGGTGGTGCCCCAGCCCTGCCAGCGCGAGACCGCGTCGAGGAGGGCGTCGCGGTCGGCGGTGAACGGGACCTCGACGTCCCCGTGGCCGCTGGCGAAGGTGGCGAGCGCGAACTCGTCTCCCGGCAGCGACCGGCCGACGAAGTAGCGCACCACTTCCTGGCTCTGCTGGATCTTGCCGCCGGTTCCCATGCTGCCGGAGAGGTCCTGCAGGAACACCAGGCTGGTCGGCGCCTCGGTGTTCTTGTCGAAGCTCTCGATGGGCACCGGCCTGCCGTCGACCAGCAGCTGGAAGTCCTTCGCTTCCAGATGCTTGGCATATCCGGAGCGGGTCCGGACGAGGACCGGGACGAGGATGTCGTTGACCGCCAGCGTGTCCTGGAATTGAGCCGTGCCGGCGCCCGGGCCCGCTGGCGTCGCCACGGCGGGCGGCTCGGCGGGGCCGGCGGCCAGGAGCACCACGGAAAGCGCCAACTCCAAGAGATTCATAGCCATGAGCGAATGTGCAAGACGCAGGCCATAGGGGGACGTGACTTAAGATGGCGCGTACGCGTGCCGAGGAGGGCATCATGAGCGAAGAGATCAACATCCGCAACATCTCGGTCCTCTGCGGCAACTGCAACACCTACCAGACCCTCGCGAGCTTCCGCCGCCGCGAAGGCTGGAACGTCTACGTCTACGAGTGCGAGAACCAGGTCTGCGACCCGAACGTCACCCGAACCCTGATCGAGGTGCCGAGGGAGATGGACGCCTTCGCGCGCCGCGACCCGGAGTGGCGGGGGGGAGGCAAGCACGGCGCACAGGGCGACGGCAATCCGGTGGACTGACGACGGCATGCGGCCCGCAGAGCTACGTCTGGGCGATCTCGCGATCGAGGGCTGGTCGCTGGCCGGCGACGAGACCTGGTTCCGTATCCGCCCGCCGGGCCTCGCCTTCGACACCGGGCGCGGCGCCGCGCAGCTGGCGGGAGCGCGCGACGTCTTCCTCTCCCACGGCCACCTCGACCATGCGCTCGGGCTCCCCTACGTCCTGTCGCAGCGCTCCCTGCACCAGGGCTCGGCGACCCGTGTCTTCTGCCCGGCGGCGATCGCCGAGCCGCTCGCGGCGCTGGTCGCGGCCGCCGAGCGGCTCGAAGGGTCCCGGTACCGGTACGAGATCGTGCCGCTCGCGGTCGGTGCGCGGGTGGAGGTGGGCCGCGACCTGCTGGTCGAGGCTTTCGCCACCGATCACGTGGTGCCCAGCCTCGGATACCACCTGGTGCGCCGCAAGCGGCGGCTGGCCGCCGGCCTCGCCGGTCTCTCCGGGCCCGAGCTGGTGGCCTTGCGCGCGCGCGGCGTCGAGATCTCGCAGGTGGTGGAGGAGCTCTGGCTCTCGTACTGTGGCGACACGGGGCCGCGGGTGTTCGACCTCACGCCGGCGCTGTTCGGCAGCCGGATCCTGATGCTCGAGTGCACCTTCGTCGGCGAAGCGCAGCGCGGCAGCGGCGAGCGCTACAAGCACCTGCACCTCGACGACATCGAGCGCTTCGCGGACCGTTTCGAGAACGCGGCCATCGTGCTCCACCACCTGTCCCGCCGCCACCGTCCCCAGGAGCTGCTGGCGGAGATCGAGCGCCGGCTGCCGAAGCTGGCGGCCCGCGTTCACCTGCTGGTCGAGGGTTCGCCATGAGCCCGCGGCCGGCCGGCACGGGTGGCGGTGGGCCGCGGCGACCTGGCGGGAAGCCCGGCGGCGGCGAGAGCCGGGGACGAGACCGGACCGGCGC
>DATNKH010000522.1:0-3777 GCA_035603475.1 Thermoanaerobaculia bacterium | reverse complement strand
ATCGCGTCGCCGACCGTCGCGCCGGCGACCAGCGCGGCGAGGACCGCAGATTCGAAGGGCGTCAGCGAGTAACGGCGGACGACGTAGTCGGTGCGACTGAGCGCGACGTGCTCTTCGCCGGGCTCGGGAATGGGCAGGTCGGCGGCGGCCCCGGCGGTGCCGTCGGCGCTGGCGGGCTCAAGGGCTGCGCGGGCGTCGAGGAGCTCCGGGGACTCGACCGGCTGGCGCGAACGCATCGCCCTCGCAGAAGAATAGAAGGCGTTCACCGGGTAGCGGAAGCGGAGCAGGCGCAGGCAGGGCACCGGCGCGAGGCGGGTCGCGGCGAAGTCGCCGCCGGCCCGGCGCGCGAGGAGGTCGGCCGGCGTCAGCAGCGGCTCGCCCTCGGCTCCCGGTCCGTCGAAGACCTCGGCGATCGCCAGCTCGAGGGTGGCAAGATCGATCAGGAAGTCGGGCCAGGCGGGGCCGGCGGCACCGGTGGAATCGGCTGCGTGCGGCTGCTCGGGACGGGTCTCGTCCAGGAAGCGCGGGAAGCTCTCGGCCAGGCGGTAGAGGGTGTAGCTGCGCGACGGGTAGCGCTGCAGGTAGTCGAAGGCGAAGCTGTCGAAGACCTCGGCGCCGAGCACTTGCGCCAGCACCGGGAAGGTGTCCCGCAGGCATTCGAGCAGCCGGGCGTAGTAGGCGTTGGCGTAGATCTCCAGGCGCTGCTCGGCCGTGAGGCGGCGCGAGCGCCGCACCAGCTGCTCGAGGGCGCCGCGGTCTAGGCGCACCAGGCGCTGCGCGGCCGGGGACGCGGCGCCGGCGGCTACCCCGGCGGGATGGGTGACGACGGCCTGGAACCACTGCTGCACGACGTCGAGCGGCGGCCGCGGGAGGGCGGGGCCCGTGCCCGTGCGGACCGGTACGTCGCGGAGTCGCGCCCTGCGGGACGGTCCGCGGCTCATGCCACTTCCGGGCGCAGGTGGTGCAGTGGGTGCGGTACCTGCGGGGGCGTGCGGGAGGTGGTGGCTGCGGCGGGCGGGGTGGTTGCGGGCGCGATGCCGGCGAGGGGCGGCGGCGCCGGCAGCCGCTCGCCCATGAAGTGCTTGGCCTTCAGTACCTCGGCGTGGACCACCGGGAAGGGCGGGATGCGGGCGTCCCACTCGAGCAGCGTCGAGACGCCGCCGGTCAGCTGGTGCGCGGTGCGGTAGAGCTCCCACACCGGGTCGACCACGTGGTGGTCGTGGGTGTCGATGAGGTGCGTGACGTAGTCGGCGTGCCCGGCAAGGTGGAACTGCACGATGCGGTGGTGCGGCAGCGAGCGGATGAACTCGTCCGGGTCGAGGTCGTGGTTGAAGCTCGAGACGTAGACGTTGTTGACGTCGAGCAGCAGGCCGCAGTCGGCCGCCTCGGCCAGCCGCGAGACGAACTCCCACTCGCTCATCGTGGAGTGGGCGAAGGTGACGTAGGAGCTCGGGTTCTCGAGCACCAGCGGGCGCTCGAGGAAGTCCTGCACCGTGCGGACGCGCGCGGCGACGTGGGCGAGGGTGGCCTCGGTGAACGGCACCGGCAGCAGGTCGTGGGTGTTGCTGCCGAGCACGCCGGTCCAGCAGAGGTGGTCGGAGATCCAGCGCGCGTCGACCTCGCGGGCCAGCTTCTTCAGCTTCCCGAGGTAGGAGAAGTCGAGCGGGTCGGTCGAGCCGATCGACAGCGAGACGCCGTGCATGACCACCGGGTAGCGCTCGGCGATCTGGCGCAGCACGTGCCGCGGCCGGCCGCCGGAGTCGACGAAGTTCTCGCTGATCACCTCGAACCAGTCGACGGCGGGCTGGTGGCGCAGGATGTGATCGAAGTGCGCGGCGCGCAGGCCGACCCCGAGGCCGAGGTTGGCGTGTCCGAGCCGGGGCGGTGTCGTCATGATGCCGCGACTGCGCAGCGCGGGCCACTCACTCAGGCGCCGCCGCACTCCTTCGGCGCCGGCCCGAACTTCTTGCCGGCCCTGGTCATCGCCGCTTCCCAGTTGGCGCGGGCCTTCTTCCAGCCCTCGCCGCGGACCGGCACGGCGCAGCTGCCCTTGCCCTTGCAGCCGTTGTCGCCTGCCGCGCCCTCGCCGGCGCAGGCGTTCTCGCCGGCGCAGCCGTGGGCGGCGACGGTGGCGCAGGTGCCCGTGCCGGCGCAGTCGTTGCTCGCTCCCTTGCCGTGGCCCTTGCAGGTGTTGAGGCCGCAGCAGATGTGCGGGTCCTTGAGCCAGGGGCGGTCGTCCGGCTTGGCGGGCTCGGCGGCGTGCAGCGCCCCTTGCAGGCCGGGCGCGAGCAGCGAGCCGGCGATGGCGCCGCCGAGGGCGGCGGCGGTCAGCCTGCCGAGGTCGCGGCGGTTCAGCTCCACGTTCTTCATGCGCTGGTCCTCTCCTCTCCGGGGCCGGCCCGCGCGGCGGGACGCCCTCGCGGTCTCGGATCTTACCGCATGCCGCGGACGAGCGAGGCCGCGCGAAGGGAGGGGTCGGCCCCTGCGTCTATACTGTAGAGAAGGTTAGCGACCCCTACCTACAATCAGAGGAGGAGATTCCCATGGAGCGGAGCACGCTGAAGGCCCCGTGTCTCGTCGTTGCCCTCGCAGCGCTCGTCGCGGTGCCGGCGCTGACCGCGTATGCGGCCGAGCCGCCGGCCGCGAAGCCGGCTGCCGCAGCCGCGCCCGCCGCGCCGGCGGCAAACGCCACGGCGTCGCCGGAAGAGCAGAAGATGATGGACGCGATGATGAAGGCCGGCACGCCGGGCAAGCCGCACCAGGAGCTCGCCAAGCAGGCGGGCAGCTGGGATCTCGCGGTCAAGGCCTGGATGAAGCCCGGGGCGCCGCCGCAGGAGAGCAAGGGCACCGCGGAACGCACGATGATTCTCGGCGGGCGCGTCCTCTCGGAGAAGGTGACCGGCGACCCGATGGGTGGTATGGGCCCCTTCGAGGGCTTCAGTTTGACCGGCTTCGACAACGTGTCCGGAGAGTACTGGGGCACCTGGACTGACAACATGGGCACCGGCGTCATGATGTCGACCGGCACCTGTAGCGAGAAGACCTCCACCTGCACCTTCAAGGGCTCCTACATGGACCCGATCACCAAGAAGGCAAAGCACACTCGCATGGTCGAGCACTGGGACGGAGCCGACAAGTCGGTCGTCGAGTTCTACGAGAGCGGCAAGGGCGATAAGGAAGTCAAGACGACGGAGATCACTTACACGCGCAAGAAGTAAGTCTCGCCCGTTCGCCCATCGGCCAGGTCCGACCCCGACCGATGAAGGTGGGTGTGGTGCCCCCTTCCCCCCCGGAGGGGGGCCGCGGCTCCGCCTGTCGCCAGTCGCGGCATCCCGGCTGGGAGGAAGGGGTTGGGAGGATGCGGGGGGCGATCCGATAGACGCTGGTAAGTTGCGCGGCACGTCTGAGCTCCGAAGGCGCTACGGGTAGAACCGGGCAGGCGGGTCCTCTTCTTAATAGTAATTTTCAGAGATGGGCGCGGCGCAGGCGGAGGGCGTTGGCGATCACCGAGACGGAGCTCAGGCTCATCGCGGCGCTGGCGATCATCGGCGAGAGGAGGAGCCGGAAGAGGGGATAGAGGGCGCCGGCGGCGATCGGCACGCCGAGGGCGTTGTAGGCGAAGGCGAAGACCAGGTTCTGGCGGATGTTGCGCATCGTGGCCTGGGACAGGCGGCGGGCGCGCAGCAGGGCGCGCAGATCGCCGTGCAGGAGGGTGATGGCGGCGCTCTCGATGGCGACGCTGGTGCCGGTGCCCATCGCGATGCCGAGATCGGCCTG
>DATNKH010000521.1:0-2030 GCA_035603475.1 Thermoanaerobaculia bacterium | reverse complement strand
GAGCCACTCGGCGCCGGCGCCGGTCTGGTAGAGGTCCAGCAGGGCGTAGGCGCGGCCCGCGAGCCCGCAGCAGAGGCTCTCGACCTGATCGTCTGCCTCCCAGGCGTGCCAGGCGGCCGCATGGGCGAGCTGCATCCAGCGCTCGGGGCCGGCGGCGGCGTGGCCCCGGGACGCGGCGCCGGGATCGCTCTCCGAGGAGGGAGCGAGCATCCGCGACGCCAGGGTCCACAGGTGCACCATCCCGGCGCTGCCGTTGCACCAACCGGCCATCCAGCGGGCCGCGCCGGGCGCGGCGAGGCCATGACCTTCCACCAGCGGCTGCCCGTGCCAGCGCCAGCGTGCGCCGCGCCCCCAGCTCTCGGCGCTGTCGGCGAGCTCGCCAAGGCGGGCGGCAAGGCCGGCGGGAAGGGGCCGGGTGGCCGCCTGGCACCACCGCAACGTGGCATAGAGATAGCCCGCCCACCCGTGCGCCATGCCGAGGTTGGGCGCCTCCGGGCATGCGGCGAGCGGCGGCAGCGCGTCGATCTGCCGCCAGATACCGGTGAGCAGCTCGTCGCCCAAGGCCAGCAGGTCCGGCAGCGGCGCCTGGGGTACGCCGGCCAGGGCGTCGAGCAGCAGGGCGCCGCCGAGCAGGAGGCCCGAGCGGCCGAGCGCGAGGTCGGGGCTCGGGCAGGGCTGGCGCGCCGCCGCGACGAAGGCAGCGGTGGCGCGCGCCGCGCCGGCGCGATCGTCGAGGGCGTTGGCGATCAGCGCAGCCGCGCAGCGCACGCCGGGCGCGGTGTGCAGGAGCGACGCCCGGCCGACGGTCTCGGGCGTGATGTCGAGGCGCGGTTCGTAGAACGCCGGATCGGCCGCGGCTCCATCGCCAGCCTCTGCCCTCGCCGCTCTGGCCATCCAGAGATCGGCCTGCGACAGGAGCTCGGCGTCCTCGCGAGCCAGCGCCATGCGATAGAGGGCCAGGGCCACGCCGGCGGCCCCGAGCTGCACCGAGGCGTAGGGTGGCTCCGGCAGCCCGCTCTCCCAGAGCCGGCCGCCGGGTCGCACCCGAGCCAGCACCTCGGCGAGCAGCTCCGCGGCCGGGCCGGCCCGCCGCAGGGCCGTGGCGAGCGACGCCGCGGACCCCGCCGCGGTCGTCACTGGCGGCGGCGCCGCCGCGGCCGCCACGGGGACGGCCTGCAGCGCGGCGGCCAGCGCGTCGAGCGAAGGGAAGCGGTCCGCCGGGGCCTTGGCGAGGGCCTGGCCGAGCACCGCCTCGAGCTCCGGCCAGGCGCCGGCGCCGCGCTCGGCGAAGGTGCGCGGCGGGAGCTCGGCGATCTGGCGCAGCATCGTCTCGCGCTCCAGGGAGAAGTCGAGGTAGTGCGTTCCGGCGGCCAGGAGATAGAGGAGCACGGCCACGGCGTATTGCTCTCCGGCCGCCGACACGGCCGGCGGGGTCTTGTCCGCCAGCACCGCCGCCGCGTATTCGGGCTCGAAGTAGAAGGCGACGCCTCCCCGCCCCGGCGGCGCCAGCCCGGCGGGACCTCCGCGCCAGCGGGCGAGCCCGAGGTCGATCAGCCGCACGCCGCCGCCGGCCGGCACCAGGACGTTGCGGGGATGGACGTCGCCATGCAGGACTCCCTGCCGGTGGAGGGTGGCGTAGGCGCCGGCCACGGCCCCGCAGAGCGCGAGGATCGCGGCCCGGCCCCCTTCGCCCCCGCGCTCGCGGGCCTCCGCGGCGGCGGTCTGGGCGTCGACGCCCGCGCACCACTCGAGCACCAGGAACCGCCGCTCCTGCCACCTGCCCGCCGCGAGCAGCCGCGGCGCGACCAGGTCCACGGCGCCGCGAGGACCGGCCGCGGCCAAGCCGGCGCGAGCGCGACGAGCGAGATGGGCAAGGATCGCCGCCTCGCGGTCCAAGCGCGCCGCGACGCCGCGCCGGGCCGGCGCGCGGCGGCCGGCGGCGGCGGCGGACGCCGCGGAGGCCTGCTCGGCGCCACCGGCCGGGCGCTCGATCTTGAGCGCCGCTTCCCGGCGCGCCGGACCGGCGCGCA